>JALWTZ010000295.1 GCA_026993285.1 Lysobacterales bacterium
TATGCCAGATGTTGATTCGCAGGAAATCGCTATACCGGCCACCGGTCTTTTCCTGCATCAGGAGGTGGAAACGCCGGGCGCGCAGCCCGTAGGCCAGGCCGGTCAGCAGCAGAATGGAAAACAGCAGCGAAAGGGGAAAGGTTTTCCAGGGCTGCAGCAGACGGGACCAGCCCAGGCGGCTGTCGACCCACCAGAACAGGGCGGATGCGATCAGCAGCCCGGCAAGAAAGCGTATGCCGGTTCGCAGCCAGGCGGTATTCATGCCTGCCAGCACCAGTGCCAGGGTTCAGGCTGAAAGCCGGCAGTATTGTTTTCCGGATAGCTTTCGTGAAAGCCAAAATTGCCGGCATGGGCACGCAGCCACGCATAAGCTTCGCTATGGGCGAAAGCCGCAGCCAGCACTTCGTGCTCGCCGGCGGCCAGATCCAGCGCCCGGCCGGTATGATGTTCACTCAGGCCCGGGGGCGCGTTCCAGCGCAGGATTTCTTCCGCACGCTGGCCTGCGGACAGCTTGCGTTCCCAGATGGCTGCCTGTTGTGCCCAGCTTCGGTAGGCGGAAATGATCTCCAGTTTGATGCCATCACGGGCTGCGGCCTGTTCCATGGCCTGCCAGGCCCGCCAGGTTTCGGCGCACATGGCCTGTTTGCGCTGAAAACGGTCCGTGTAACAGGGGTGAACCCGGCCTTCGGCAAACCAGGGAAGCTGGCGTTCCTGCCACAGTTGGGGCGAAATCTCCAGGCGCCGCCACAGTGCCTTCAGGGCCCCCGGCCAGTCTTGCGTACTCATGTTTCTTCCCGGCGTGCATGTTCAGGCAGTACGCGCGTGACCAGTGCCCAGACATCGGAAATGGTATAGGGCTTGGCCAGGCGGTCCACAAACCCGTACTGGCTGGCCCGCGCCATGACCGGATCATCGGAATAGCCGGAAGAAACCACGGCTCGCACTTGCGGGTCCAGTTCCATCAGGTTGCGCATGCATTCCTGCCCACCCATTCCATCCGGGACGGTCAGGTCAAGAATGACCAGTTCATACTTGTGCCCCGAAGCCATGGCCTGCTGGTAGAGAATGATGGTTTCTTCCCCGTTTTTGGCCGTGGTTACTTCCAGGCCGATTTTTTCCAGCATGCGGGTCAACAGCTTGAGAATGGTTTCCTGATCGTCCATGACCAAGACGCGAGCACGGTACTGGGAGACGGTAATCGTGCGTGTCTGTGGTTCTTCTTCCGGATTGCCCGGTGGCAGGTACAGCCGGAAGCAGGCACCGCCCTCAGGATGGTTTTCCACTTCCAGGAGACCCCCATGTCGCTTGAGAATGGAGAAGGAGGAAGCCAGCCCCAGCCCGTGGCCACTTTTCTTGGTGGTAAAGAAGGGGTCGAATATGCGGTCCAGCAGTTCCGGTGCGACACCCGGCCCGTTGTCGCAGATGTCGATGCGTACATAGCGACCGGGTGGCAGGGTCTTGTAGGCTTGGTTCAGCAGCAGGTTTTTCGCATGTACCTGGATCTGGCCGCTGCCGTTCATGGCCTGCACGGCATTGATGGTGAGGTTGTTGATGACCTGGTGCAACTGCCCCTGGTCTCCTTGCACCGGCCAGAGGGCATCTTCCATGTGAAAGGCTGCCGTCACCGAGGAACCGCGCAGGCCGAAACGCACGGATTCATCAAGAAAATCTTCCATGCGCAGGGTCTTGAGGGCCGGTTCACCACCCTTGCTGAAAGTGAGCAGCTGGTGGGTGAGGCGGGAGGCTACCTTGACCTGTTCCTCCACTTCTTCCAGGGTTTTCATCGATTCCAGTGGCTCGGCTTCCGCCAGTTGCATGCGCGCCAATGACAGGCCGGCAAGAATGCCGGTGAGCAGGTTGTTGAAATCGTGCGCAATCCCTCCGGCCAGCACGCTCAGGGATTCCAGCCGGTCATGGCGGATGAGTTCGTCTTCCATCTGTTGTTTTTCGCTGAGATTCTGCATCAACAGCGCCATGCCTTGCTGGTGCTCCCCCAGGGTCACCGGTACCGCACTGATGGCATGTTCCTGCTCGTGGATGCTTTCCAGTACGGGCTGGGATTGCCGTTGCTGGCGCAGGCTGGCCATCAGCGTGGCAATGATGCCGGCTGGAAGCAATTCCTGAATCGAATGGATTTTTTCGCTGGAGGCATCCTTTCGCAGCAGGGATTCTGCAGCCGGATTGGCTTCCAGAACGCGGCCTTCCAGGTCACAGATGAGAATGCCGGCCGGGGCGATTTCAAACAGTGACTGGAACAGGGCGCTGCGTTGGTGCAGATCCTGGACCAGGTCGGCCCGGCGAGCCATTTCCTCGCGGATGGTGCTGATTTCTTTCTGCAGCATGTCCTCCTGCCGCAGGGAAGCCAGCAGGGGGCGCTGTTTTTCTTCGGCCGGTTGCAGCCGTCTCTGGTACCAGAAATAGGGCAGGATGGCCAGGCCGTATAACAGGCTGACCAGCAGTCGCTGGTGCCAGATGCTTGTCCAGTCCGGATTGTGAGGAATGCTTCCCAGCAGGCTGAACAGGGTGGAGAAGATCAGATGATCCGCAGAGCCGATAAACAGCAGGACCAGCAGGAAAATCAACCCGCGCGGCAGTGCCTTCAACAGCCGTTTCAGGCTTTCGTAGAGCATGCCCAGCAAGAGAAAATCCAGCGACAGCGTGGCCGCACTGCCCAAAGCCATGGTCAGGTGGGTGGCAAAATCGGCTACGGCGCCTGTACCGGTGTTACCCATGGCTTCCTGCAGGAAAAAACCGATGAACGGCCCGGCCAGAATGAGCAGTACGATGGAAAACATCAGTACCCTGGCCGGTTTGGGGCCATCCAGTGCATAGGTCAGCAACACACCGGCAATGAGTGCGGGAATGAGGGTGGTGATGATGATTTGGGGTACGGGCCAGTAGCCACCCTGTTGCGCCAGCAGGCTGGCAAACCAGCCCAGCAGGGTCAGGGCGCCCATGACCGTATAAAAGGGTGCCAGGGAATGCCGGTGGCGCAGGGCATGGGCCAGCAGGATCAGGATCAGAATGATACTGCCCTGAATGGTTGGGATCAGCCAGGAAGGATCAGCTTGCATGCGCCGTTGGAACTCCTTTGGACAGTGTCCGGCAGTATTGCAGATTGCCGGCCCGGCTGCCAATGTGTGACCGGGGCCGGATGCTGGCCGGTGGTTCGCTTAGTTTGCGGTCATCATTTTCTTTAGGCGGTACAGCAGCTCCAGCGCCTGCCGGGGGGTCAACTCGTCCGGATCGGTTTCCTGGAGGATTTCCAGGGCCGGGTGGGTTTCCCATTGCGGCTCGGGAGTGAACAGCTCCAGTTGGGGCTGGTCCACCGTGGCAGGCGTGGCCTGCTGCTCCAGTTTTTCCAGATAGGCTTGCGCTGCCTGGATCACCTTGCCCGGCAGGCCGGCCAGCGCGGCGACTTGCAGGCCGTAGGAGCGATCGGCCGGGCCGTCCTTGACGGTGTGAAGGAAAATGATCCGGTCGTCATGTTCGATGGCATCCAGATGCACATTGCGCATGGCCTGTGCCTCGCGCGCCAGTTGTGTCAGTTCGAAATAGTGGGTGGCAAACAGGGTGAAGGCCCGGTTGTGGTCGTGCAGGTAGCGGGCGGCGGCCCAGGCCAGGGAGAGCCCGTCATAGGTGCTGGTGCCCCGTCCCACTTCATCCATCAATACCAGGGATTGTGGCGTGGCGTGGTGGAGGATGTTGGCCGTTTCCGTCATCTCTACCATGAAGGTGGATTGTCCCCGGGCCAGGTCGTCTCCGGCGCCAATACGGGTAAAGATGCGGTCGATGGGGCCCAGTTGCACGCTTTTGGCCGGCACGAAGCTGCCGGCATGGGCCAGGAGTACAATCAGTGCCACCTGACGCATGTAGGTGGATTTACCGCCCATGTTGGGGCCGGTAATCATCTGCATGCGCATCCGCTCCTCCAGATGGCAGTCATTGGCGATAAACGGCTCGTCCAGCACTTGTTCCACGACCGGATGACGCCCCTGCCGGATGTGAATGCCCGGTGTGTCGCGCAATTCCGGCTGGCAGTAATCCAGCGCCAGGGCGCGTTCGGCAAAACAGCACAGTACATCAATCTGGCTGATGGCTTCGGCGATCTGCTTCAGTTCCAGGCTGGCTTTCTGCAGGGTTTGCAGCAACTGTTCGTAGAGCCATTTTTCCCGCGCCAGTGCCCGTTCCCGGCTGCTGAGTACCTGGTCTTCGAACTTTTTCAACTCCTCGGTGATATATCGCTCGGCGTTTTTCAGGGTTTGCCGCCGGGTGTATTCAGCCGGAATGTCACCCTGCTGGGCCTTGGAGATTTCGATGTAATAGCCGTGAACCCGGTTATAGCCTACCTTGAGTGTGGCGATGCCGGTTCGTGTCCGTTCCCGTTCCTCCAGCGCCTGCAGGAAGCCGTCGGCGTTGCGGGAAAGCCCGCGCAGATGATCCAGTTCCTCATCATAGCCTTCCCGGAACACGCCTCCGTCAC
>JALWTZ010000296.1 GCA_026993285.1 Lysobacterales bacterium
CCTTCGGCCACATGCAGGGAGTTGGCGATTTCCTTGTTGCTGAAGCCGGTGGCCATCAGCCGCAGGATTTCCATTTCCCGATCGGTCAGTTCTTCCGGTTTTTCCAGGCTGGAAAAATCGTTGTTCATGGCCTGCAACCCCTTGAGCAGGCGTTGTGTAACCGCAGGTTGCACCAGGGACTTGCCCGCAGCCACCTGACGGATGGCATCGGTCAGTTGCTCCAGTGAGACATCCTTGAGCAAATAGCCCATGGCACCGGCCTGTATGCCCTGCAAGACCAGCTGGTCATCATCAAAGGTAGTCAGGATGATGGTGGGCACCTGACTGTTTTCCCGCTGCAGGCGCTGCAGCAGTTCCAGGCCGTTCATTTTCGGCATGCGCATGTCCAGCAACATGACATCCGGCTGTACTTCCGGCAGCTGCTTGAGCGCATCTTCGCCATCTTCGGCTTGTGCCACCACTTCCATGCTGTCACACAGGGACAACAGGCTCAGTATGCCTTGACGAACCAGAGTCTGGTCGTCCACCAGCATGACGCGGATTGTTTCACTCATGATCGTGCTCCATGGCTGAAGGATTCAACGGCAAAAAGATTTCCAGTTCAAAGCCCTCTCCAGGCGCGGTGGTCGTGCGTAGCCAGCCCTGGCGTTGTTCCACCCTTTCACGCATGCCCTGCAGGCCATTGCCCGGCTGTAGCCTGGCCTGCCCCACACCATCGTCCTTGAGGTGAATGTGTATGCCACGGTCCAGGTGGTGAACCTGTATCCACAGATTGCGCGCACGGGCATGGCGTATACAGTTGGTCACGCCTTCCTGTACCAGGCGGAGGATTTCCTGTGCCAGGGCGGGATCGGGTACATGCAGACTGGCCGGCTGGTGTAGCTGAACACGCAAACCAGTGATACCGGCCACCAGGTGCCGCAGGGCTTCACCCAGATCCAGCTGGTCTTCCTCCCGCAGATCGGAGACCACCTGGCGCACATCCGAGAGCAGTGAACGGGCGATTTCCTGCGCCCGACGGACCTGTTCCCGGGCAGCTTCGCCTTCCTGATGGCTGGCCACTTCCAGATTGAGACTGAGGGCGGTCAGATGATGACCAATGACATCATGCAGATCGCGTGCGATACGCAGACGCTCGGCCATGCGGCTGCTGTCCGCCAGCAGGCCGCGGGTAGCCTGCAACTGGGCATTGGTGGCACGCAACTGCTCGCGCGCCTGAAACTGTTCCCGTGCAAACAGCGACAGAAGAAAAACAAAGCCGGAAAAGCCGAGAAAAACCCCGGTGAGCATGGCGGCCTGGGTGATACTGGTATCCGGCAACTGGCGAAAAACGAGAAACAGGGCTGCATGGGCGGCAGCCACCCAGGCCAGACCCTGCCAGCGGTGCAGCACCCACGGCAGCACGCCGGAGAGTACAACCAGCAGGATGGCGCCCAGCCCACTGAGGCTGAACAGGCCCACACCCAGCGCGCAGGCGGTCAGTACCAGTAAAATCAGGTAAACTGTGCGGTCATGAAGCAGGGGCTTGAGGTCACGCACCAGCCACCACCAGGCCAGGCCAAAACCCAGGTGGCTGGCCGTCCACCAGAAATAATCCTGCAAGGGCATGCTCAGCCCGCGCATAAAGGGTGTCAGCACCAGGGGAATGCCTACCAGTGCCCAGACCACCAGCCCGCCGCTTCGCAATAACTGAAAGTGATTCAAACGGATACGCATAACCTGCATGATAACGGCTCAGCTCCGGAATCACACCTCACAAAAGTCATGAAGGACAATGCATGAAAATCAGTGTCGAAGCAATGAAGCCCGAATGGGTTGAAACCATTCTGGCCATGAACAACCACGCCGGTGAAGAGATTCTCCCGCTCGGGAGGGAGAAGCTTTGCTGGTTCATGGAGAAGGCCGGTTATTTTCGCGTGGCCCTGCTCAATGGGGAACCGGCCGGGTTCATGATTGCCCTGGAAAAGGGCACACCCCATGACAGCCCCAACTACCAGTGGTTTGACCAGCACTACGAGGCTTTTGTCTATATCGACCGTGTGGTGGTGGAAGCCCGGCATCGCCGGCATGGCATTGGCCGGGTCCTGTACGCTGATGTGCAATCCTGGGCCGAGTTGCGCGCGCCGGTACTGGCCACGGAAGTACCGCTGACACCGGACCAGCAGGTTTCCATGGTGTTTCACGGTACCTACGGATTTCAGGAGGTCGGCCAACTGGACCTGCCTTCACAAAACCGCCGGGTCAGCCTGATGATCAAGGAATTGCCCGATCACGCCTTTATCCGGGAACAAGGCTACCATGCCACGGCCTGAGCCCGGCTGCCGGCTGAAAGCGGCCCGTTTCAGCCTGCCCGTATTGCACTTTGACAACATGGATGTTGCTGTCGTCTCCGCTTTCATCCGCGAACAGGTGCAACGGGCGCGCTCGCTGCTGGAGGATGCTTCCATCCTACTGGCACCGGATGAATCCCTGGCCGGGGCTGGCCCGGAAGACATACAGGCCCTGGTGCAAGCCTGCCGCGGTGAGCGCCTGTTTCCGGTAGGGCTGGCACAGGTGGATGCGGCCGAACACTGGCAGTCACACAGCCAATTGCGCGTTTTCCATACCGGCAATACGGCTGTGCTGAATGCATCTACGGCAAAGGTCACTGCGCGAAACCGCTTTCTGCAGCAGATGGTACGCTCCGGCCAGCAGGCCATGGTCGCGGAAGGCGCGCTGACGGTACTGGCCAATGTCAGTGCCACGGCAGAAGTACTGGCCCGGGATGATATCCATATCTATGGCACGCTGAAGGGCAAGGCGCTGGCTGGCATACAGGGCAATGCCGATGCGCGGATCATTTGCCAGCGCTTTGAAGCCGAGCTGGTGGCCATTGCCGGGCATTACCGGTTGTTCGACGAACCAGACCCAGCCTGGTTCGGTAAACCCGTTTGCGTGCGACTGGAAAATGACCAGCTGGTGCTTCAGGTATTCGGCAATCGCTGAAAACCGCTTGCCCCGGCATGGACAAACCCGGTCACATGCCGTACAAAGACCCACAAACTGAAGCAATACAAGGAGAATATTCGTGGCAGAAATCATTGTTGTCACATCCGGCAAGGGCGGCGTGGGCAAGACCACTTCCAGCGCCAGTTTTGCCGCCGGCCTGGCCATGCGCGGCCACAAGACGGCTGTCATCGACTTCGACGTGGGCCTGCGCAACCTGGACCTGGTTCTGGGCTGCGAGCGGCGGGTGGTCTACGACCTGGTCAATGTCATCCAGGACGAGGCCAAACTGCACCAGGCCCTGATTCGCGACAAGCGGCTGGAGAATCTCTACATCCTGCCCGCCTCCCAGACCCGCGACAAGGACGCCCTGACCCCGGAAGGCGTTGAGCGCGTGCTCAATGAACTGAAGGAAGAATTCGACTACATCGTCTGTGATTCACCCGCCGGCATCGAACGCGGTGCCTTTCTGGCGCTCTACCATGCCGACCAGGCCGTGGTGGTGGTTAACCCGGAAGTCTCCTCGGTGCGGGATTCCGACCGCATTCTCGGCATCCTGGCCAGCAAGTCCAAACGGGCGGAAGAAAATGCCGAACCGGTGAAAGAACATCTGTTGCTCACCCGCTACTGCCCGGAAAAGGTGGAAAAGGGCGACATGCTCAGCGTGGACGATGTATTGGAGATCCTCGGCATTCCACTGCTGGGGGTGATCCCGGAATCCGAGGCCGTACTGCAATCCTCCAACGCCGGCGTGCCGGTGATTCTGCAGGAAAACAGCCAGGCCGCCGAAGCCTACAAGGATGCCGTGGCCCGCTATCTGGGTGAAGAACGGGAAATGCGTTTCCTGCAACCGGAAAAGAAGGGGCTGTTCAAACGGCTTTTGGGAGGCTGACATGGGGCTGCTCGATCTGTTCAGAAAGAAACCGTCCGGCAGCGCGCAAACCGCCAAGGAACGCCTGCGCATCATCGTGGCCCAAGAGCGTGCCCAGCGGAACACACCGGATTACCTGCCTGTGCTCAAGCGGGAAATTCTGGAAGTGATCCGCCGTTATGTGCAGGTGGACAGCGACGCCATCCAGATCAACGTGGAAAAGGATGAACAACAGGAAGTGCTGGAACTGAGTATCAGCCTGCCCACGGATGAACGCTGAAGTCGCAGCCCTTACACCAGCAGTCACTCGCATCGGCGACCAGCCGGAACACTGGTGGCCGACACTGGGCGCGCTGCTGGCCCGCTGGGGGCAGGCCCTGGAGCCGGTGGCCGACGACCAGGCCATACCCGGCAGTTTCTGGGGGGAGAGTGAAGCCGGGCTGATCGGCCACCGGCTGTTCGCACGTGTTGACACCCCCATCCATTCCGTGCTGCACGAGGCCTGCCATTACATTTGCATGAGCCCGCAACGGCGCGAACGGCTGCACACCGATGCCGGCGGCCGTGACCCGGTGGAAGAAAATGCCACCTGCTACCTGCAATGCCTGCTGGCCGACCACCTGCCCGGCTATTCCCGTGCGCGGATGTTCCGCGACATGGATGCCTGGGGTTATTCCTTCCGTACCGGTTCGGCGAAAAGCTGGTTCGAGCAGGACGCGGAAGAAGCCCTGGCCCGGCTGCGGACTTGGGCGCTGGTGGATGCTCGGCAGCAGCCCACCTTCCGTCTGCGTCAGGCACCGGACTGAAGGCACGGTGCCAACGGGAACCGGCTACTCCTCACCCCGGTCACAGCGCAGGGAAGTGGCTGGCAACACCATTTCAATGGGCATACTGCCCGTGCCATAGCCACTGGCCTGCGCCTCCCAGCGCAACTGCCCATGGGTACAGTCTTCAAATTCCAGCTGTAACTGCCCCCAGACCGGCAGGTTGAGGGTTTGCGGCAGCAAATCCGGGAAGACCATGCCTTCAGGGGCCAACATCTCCACTTCCACCCGGCTGCCGGTATTTGCGGTGGTGCCATAGAGCCATTGGCTGTTACCGGTACGATCGAACATCAACCACATCACCACCAGTTGGCCGTTGTCATCCACGGTCAGCTGCAGGCCGTGTCCGGGTTGTTCCGGGTTGGCCCACAGGCCAGAGAAGGCTTCCGGCAATACATCTTCCACCACCAGCGGTACATCCTGCCACTGGTTGTAAAAATCCAGATCCGCAGTATGTACCACCCGCAGGGTATGTTCCCCAGCTGGCAGCAGACCCAGATCAAACGAATACTCCACCGTCTCGTATTCACGGTCGAAACAGACATTGCCACCGGTTTCGATCACCAGTTCCCACAAGTGCTCGTCCAGCTGGCGAAAAATGGTATTGCCCGTGGGATAAGGGCAATCATAGCTGTTGAACAGCACCACTCGTTCGAAAGGGTTCAGGGGCTGCAGGTTCCAGCGGCTGTTATCCGCCTGGGCCAGGCTGGCCAACAGGAGCAGACTTGCCAAAGCATGACGCATCGTTCAATCCTCCTTGTCCCATGTAAAGCCAGGAGTATGCGCCAAGTGGACAGGTCTTGCGCCTTTTTGCTGCGGTTGCATCAAAAAAAATGTGAATCCGTTCAAAAAAAGGGCGCCGAAGCGCCCGAATCCACTCTGGGGAAAGTGGTGTACCTGCCAGGGTAAAGCACCCGATTTCCAGCCTGCACTGAAAATCGGGCAAACCGGCTTCAGAAAATAATCAGAAACTGTGCGGACAGACGATCGTCCATGCCACCCAGAATCTTGTTGGGCCCGGCGGTGGCCGGTGCATTGGGCGCTTCCGCGTCACGGAACTCATAGTTCAGCAGGAAGCGGGCCTTCTTGTTGAAGAAATACTGCGCGCCCAGGGTGAAGGTATCGAACTTGCGCTCGGCTGCGGCAATATTGGTAGCCCGGTTGTAGGTATCATATCGCGCATCCAGCTCCAGCTTCTTGGTGGCCATGTAGCCCACATGGGCATACCAGCCGTCCGCCTTGGCCGTGGGCAGCATGTTGAAGGAAGCCACCGCGGTACCGGCATTGTTGAGGCTGCCGGGCACGGCCGCGCCATCGGAACCGGCGAAGATCATGCCGTCACCGGCCATGTATTCAAAGGCGCCGCGCCACTTGCCCTTGCGATAGGTGGCACCCAGGCCCCAGCGATCACGGTCATATTCACCGGCACCCGCGGCAGTGAGGGTGCGCTTGCCACTTTGCAGCCAGGCGAACAGTTTGAGTTCCTGCCGGCGCGCGCCCTTGCCAGCGTAAATACGCTCGGAAGACCAGTAGGCATAGAAATCCTTGTTATCGTCATTGTCTCCACGAGTGATGCCGTTGCCATTGCCTACCATGAAGGCATAGCTGTGCTCCCAGTCACCCCGCTTGAAGATATCGAATACCTGCACGCCAATATCCCGGAAAGCCCCCACCGGTCCGTTGGGCCGGTTCGGATTTTGTGGGTCGGAACCATCGCCATCGAAGAAGCGCTCCAGGAGCATCTGGTTGGTCACCGTGGTGAAGTTGATGTAATCGAACACATGAATGGCCTGCAGGCCTTCTTCCGCGCCGGGATACTTGAACTGGCCCACGCGAATGCGGGCACCAGGGATATAGTTCAGCGTCAGGCTGGCATCGGTAACCTTGAGGTTGCCCCCGCCGCCACGGGTAATGCCGTTATTGCCTGTCTCCACCAGCAGGAAATAGTTCACGCCGCTATCCAGCGGGAAACCCTGCCCACGCACACCGAAACGGGCGCGCAGGATGTTGAAGCCGCCTGTGGAACGCAGGTCCGGTCGCTGCTGGTTGAAAAGGGCCCGCTGACCCGCCCAGGGGCCGGCCTGGATGGGTGTGTCATCGGTAACCTGATATTCCGGCTGGATAAAGCCCCAGAGCTTGGCACGTTCGGCTGCGTTATCCGGCTCGGTACCCTGCAGGGCCAGCCAGTTGGCAGCCTGCACACTCGTGCCCAGGCCCAGTGCGGCTACAGCCGCCAAAGCGATCTTGGAAAATTTCATCATTGACTCCCCCTTCAAGGCTTGACCAGTGTGTAGCCTTCGGCCACCAGATCGAGAATGCGCACCACACCTGCGCTCACGGGCACGGCATGGCCATTGAGCTGTACCGGCTCGCCCAGTTTCTTGCTCATGTTGCGTATGGTGTTCTTGCAGGCACTGAAGCGAACGCCAGAGTTCTCAGCCAACCCCTTGATGCGGCCCTTGTTGGCGTTTTCCTTGAACAGCAGGCGCAGGCCGGGGCCAAAAGCGACAATTTCAATGTCTACCTTGTCCCGTCCGTAGTGCTTGATCAGGTTGCTGGCCACATTCAGCACCAGCGTCTGCTTGAACGGATCGGAATCGGAAATCTGCAACACCACCCGCTTTTCGGCGAACGGCTTGTCTTCCGCATGAACTGCCTGACCCCACATGGCCAGCAGCAGCAGGGCTACCCCCATCAGTCGTTTCATCTTGAACTACCCTCCAAAGTATTTGCTATGGTTCCGGCACAGTGATACCCCTTGTGCCGTACTGCAAAGATTCAGAGCCCCGTGGATTTATTCCGTTTTTTTTCCAAAAACCGAAAAGCATCCCCGTACAAAAGGGCTGTGGAATAAATTCACCCTTGCAGGCAACATAAGAGGCATGAAAGAGAAAATTCGTGCCTTGCTGGGCTGCGGCCCATCCCTGACCGAGCGGATCTGCAACAGCCGCAACCAGCTTTATCGCATTGCCCTGTCGTGGAGTGCCGACCCGATGCTGGCCGATGACCTGGTTCAGGACACGCTGAACATGGCCATCGACAAACAGGACAGCCTTCGGGATCCGGAAAAACTGCAGGCCTGGATCTATCGCATTCTCTACAGGAACTGGATGCAGCACTTGCGGCGACGCAAAAATCATGAAGAATGGGATGACAGCTACAGCACAGGCCAGGACAGCACGGCCCGTCATGCACGCGAGGATGAAATCTGCAATGCCGTTCGTCAGGCCGTGGCAGCCCTGCCCGAGTCGCAGCGAGCGGTCATCAGTCTGGTGGATCTGCAGGGCATGAGCTATGCAGAAGTGGCTGAAGTACTGGATGTGCCGATGGGGACGGTGATGAGCCGTCTTTCCCGGGGCCGCAAGGCCCTGTGTGCCACATTGAAAAAATTCAAGGAAAACGGGTCACAATCGGATGAACAGCCCGTTCGTTTCCGGAGAGTGAAATGAATATCGAACAGGTAGACGAAACCCAACTCAACGCCTTGCTGGACGGTGAACTGGCGCCAGAGGACGAAGCCTGGGTGCTGGCCCAGATGGAACTGCAACCCGAGCTGAAAACCCAATACGAGCATCTGGCCCAGTGCAAGCGCTGGCTCAAGGTGGCCTATGCAACCGATGCCCGGGATGTCGATGAACAGCCTGCAATACGAAGCAGAAAATGGCCTGCCCTGGCCGCGTCCGTAGCCGCGTTGGCCTTCCTCCTGGGGCTTTTGCTGGGGCAATTCTGGCCTGCCATGAATAGTGGCAGTGCCGTCATGGTACATCTGGACAGCAACCGCCCGCAGGATTTGGCACACGCCATAGAGACGCTGGAATCCCTGGCTGCAAAAGCCAACGGTCGGGTCGAACTGGTTGCCAACAGTAATGGCCTGGACATTCTGCGGGAAGACCGTTCCCCCTACGCGGAAAAAATCCGCCAGCTGATGGCTCAGTATCCACAGATCCAGTTCATCGCCTGTTCCAATGCCATCAAGCGCATGCAGGAACGGGGTGAAACCGTTCACCTCATACCCGGCACCATCGAAGGGGAAACCGCCGTGGACCATATCGTGCGGCGGATGAAGGAAGGCTGGGAATACGAACGGATCTGACAGGCCTTCCCGGGAGACAAGGAAAAGTGGCGCCCCCGAGACGATTCGAACGTCCGACCTATCGCTTAGGAGGCGATTGCTCTATCCAGCTGAGCTACGGGGGCACTGGCGGCGCATTATAGCCTGAATCGGCATTGGCAAAAGCCCGTTTATTGTACGCCCAGCCTTTGCATGCGCCGCCAGAGGGTGCTGCGATCAATACCCAGGATGCGTGCCGCCATGGCCCGGGAGCCTTGCGCGCGTTTCAAGGCATCCTCGATTTCCCGCCGTTGTTCCTCATCCGATGCGGCAACCACGGTTTTTGCCACCGGTTGCGCAGCACACTGACGGTATTCCCGCACTTCCGGTGGCAGGGAATCCGGTGTAATGACCTCATCCTGGGCACAGATCATTCCATGCTCGATGGCATTGGCCAGTTCACGGATATTGCCCGGCCAGGGATAGTCCATCAGCACCTTGCGCGCCTCGTTGGACAACTGAATACGGCTGGAATAGCCACGATCCACCATGCGTTCGAGAAAATGCTGACTGAGCCGGTCGATATCCGCCGGCCGTTCACGCAAGGGGGGTACATAGATGGGGAACACCGCCAGACGGTAGTAGAGATCCGCACGGAAACTGCCTTCGTCCACCGCATCACGCAGGTTCTTGTTGGAGGCGGCGATCACGCGCACATCCACGGTTTGGGTCACATCCGAACCCACCTTCTCAAAGCGCCCTTCCTGCAGCACCTTGAGCAGCTTGGCCTGCAGATTCAGCGGCAGCTCACCGATCTCATCGAGAAAAAGGGTGCCACCATCCGCGGTTTCAAAGCGCCCAGGACGGTCATCCACAGCTCCGGTAAAGCTGCCCTTCACATGGCCAAACAATTCCGATTCGATCAAGGTCTCGGGGATGGCCGCGCAATTGACTTCCACCAGCGGCTGGCCGGCACGGCGTGACTGTGCGTGGATCAGCCGTGCCAGCAGACTCTTGCCTGTGCCAGACTCTCCCTGCAGCAATACGGATGCTTCCGTGGGCGCAAGTTGTGCGATGCGTTCCACAATTTCCAGCATGGCCGGATCATTGGTTACCAGCCCGCCCGGTTGTGGGCCGCCCAGCACTGCCTCCAGGCGCTTGTCCGCACTGATATCCTGCACCATCAGCAAACGAACCCAACCCTTTTTCTGCGGCATTTCCAGCACGCCGGTCTTGAATTGCAAGTAGCGTACATCCTCACCTTCCACCAGTTTATGTTCGAAATGCACCCAGGATTTGGACTTGCGACTGATGGCATCCGGTTCGCCAGCTTCAAACAGGGCCCGATAAAGCAGTTTCTGCAATTTCAGCCGGTTCAGCTCCTTCAGGTTGGCAATGGGGTGATCCGACCCCAGACCCAGCAGACGGGGCATGGCGGCATTGTGATAGAGCACGCGCCCCTTCATTTCGGCGATCAGCACGCCAATGTCCAGCTGCGAGACGATGGCATCCACAAAGGGTTCAAAGCAGGTTTCGGTCTGGTACACGGGCAAACTCCTGGCCTGTAAATTTCGGGAAAGTGCCGGACGGCAGCATCGGGCACTTTCCAGCTCGCCGGGCTGGCGTTGCAATATGTTGCATTGTTGCACAGCAACCGAAAAATGCAACGCTACAAAATTCTCCTTGTTTTTCTGTTGGTTACACCACGTTCTCTTGCAAGCCTATCCATAATGGAAGTGTTGCAACGCAACACTTCACTCTCTGATCTTGCCCTATATACCTTTGATTTATAAATAATTTTTATTTTGGCACGCATCCTGCTTAATCTCCCTGTAAGTATGCGCTCATGCGCCATGCCATTACAGAACCCAACCAGGAGGCACGCCATGTCCAACCCGAAATCTGCCCTCGCACTCTTGCTGTCACTGAGCCTGCTTGGCGGCTGCATGCAAGAGAACGACGAAAAGGATGCCGTAGTGGACGCACCAGCACCGGCGAATCCACCAGCCAGTCCCACGCCAGCACTGCCTGCCCAGGCCTACAATCTGGCCTGGGTACAGCTGCAGGCGGTACCGGGCACCTTCAAGCTGGGTGGTACAGTCATTCCCCGTACCGAAGTGGTGCTGAAAGCGCAAATGCCTGGCCGGGTGGTATACATTGCCGGTGAACCGGGCACCCTGCTGGAAAAGGAGCAGGTTGTGGTTGGCCTGGATGACGAGGATCTGCTGGCCAAGCGGCGGGCTGCCTGGGCACAACTGGCACAGGCCATGTCACAACTGCAGAACGCCCACCTGCAGCTCACCCGCCAGATCTACGGGGGCAACGGCCCGGCACCGGGCGGCATGGGCATTCCCTCCATGTTCGACAAGTTCTTCACCGGCCCCATGTCCAACATGATGGGTTTCGGCAACTCCTCACTGGATCGCTATGCCGATGTCAATCAGCAAAAAACCGGTGTGGAACAGGCCCAGGCCGCCGTGGTTCAGGCCCAGGCGGCCATCGATGAACTGGATGCCCGCCTGCGCGACAAGGTAGCGCTGGCTCCCGGCAAGTCGGTACTGATGGAAAAAATGGTTGAAGTCGGCGATATCGTCCAGCCGGGCATGCCGCTGGCACGGGTAGCTGATGCCAATGACCTGCAGGTCCGCGTGCAGGTACCCACGCGCTACATCCAGAGCCTGAGCCAGGGCATGATGATTCCCGTGGAATTCGACAGCCACCTGCAGCTGAAAACCATGCTGGAACAGATCTATCCCAGCGCCAATCCGGAAAGCCATACCATCACCGTCAAGCTGGCCATCCCGCCGGGTGCACCGGTGGCACCAGGCATGTATGCCGAAGTGCAGCTGCCCGATTACGCACAACAACAGGCGCCCATGCCAGTCATCCCGACCACGGCGGTCGTCTGGCGAGGTGGCCAACCCTCGGCTTTCGTTGTGGACACCCAGGGCAAGGTACAGCTGCGCATGCTGCGCCTGGGTGACAGCATGGGGGATACCGTGACCGTGCTCTCCGGCCTGTGGCCGGGAGAACGCTATCTGGTCACGCCACCACCGATGATGCGTTCCGGCATGAGCCTCCCGGCTGATGCACGCCAAGCGCAGCCTTCCGCACCCACACCACCCGTGGTTCCTGCTGCACCGGCGGCCAGCATGGCCTGGCCCTCCCCTGCCAACACGCCTGCTTCCTGAGGTTGCCCCGATGAATACCGAAACGGAACAGTTGCAGGATCCGGGTATTGCCGGCCGCATTGCCAAGGCCTTTATCCAGTCACCACTGACGCCCTTGCTGCTGTTTGCCACCCTGGCAGTGGGCATGCTGGGCATGATCATCACCCCGCGGCAGGAAGATCCGCAGATTTCCGTGCCGATGATCGACATTTTCATTGCCTACCCGGGCGCTTCCTCCGAACAGGTGGCCACCCTGGCCATCGAACCGCTGGAACGGATCATGAGCGAGATTCCCGGCGTGAAGCATGTGTACTCCGCATCACGCCAGAACGGCGGCATGGTCACGGTGCAGTTCAAGGTGGGCGAACAGATGGGGCCCTCGCTGGTCAAGCTCTATGACAAGCTGCAATCCAATCTGGATCATATCCCTCCGGGTGTGCAACCACCGCTGATCAAGCCCAAGGGTATCAACGATGTACCGGTGGCTGCCATCACGCTCTGGTCCCGACAGGTGGATGACGCGGCCCTGCGCAAGCTGGCTCTGGATGTCATACAGGATCTGAAACAAATCCCCGAAACCGGCCTGAGTTTTGTTGTGGGTGGACGCGAAGAGGAAATCCGCGTGGAAGCCAACATGGCCCGGCTGGCCGCCTACGGCATCACCCTGGACCAGATTGCCCATGCCATCCAGGCAGCCAATGTACGCCAGCCCGCCGGCGCGGTGGAACAGCAACAGCACTATTTCAGCATTCAGGCGGGGGATTTTCTGCAAACCGCCGCGGATGTGGCCCATCTGGTGGTCGGTTCCTATCAGGGCATGCCCGTCTATCTGGCGGATGTGGCCCTGATCAAGCAGATGCCGGAAGAAACCCGGCAGATGGTCCGCCACTACAGCGGCCAGAGCAATGCCGCCGGCCCGGTGGAAGCCAATGCCGAATCCGCCGTCACCATCGCCATCGCCAAGAAAGAAGGCAGCAACGGCGTGACCGTGGCCGAGGCCATTCTGCAACGGGTGAACCAGCTCAAGGGTTATCTCATCCCGGATGATGTGCGGGTCACCGTCACCCGCGACTATGGCAAAACGGCCAAGGACAAGGTGGACGAACTGTTCCTGCGTCTTTTCGAGGCCACGGTGGCTGTTTCCATACTGATCTTTCTGGCCCTGGGGATCCGCCCGGCACTGGTGGTCATGATCACCATTCCGGTGGTGGTACTCTCCACCGTATTCATCGCCTGGCTGATGGGTTACACCATCGACCGGGTCAGTCTGTTTGCCCTGGTGTTCGCCATCGGCATTCTGGTGGACGATGGCATCGTGGTGGTGGAAAACATCTACCGCCGCTGGCTGCTTCAGGGTGAAACCGATGTGCATACCGCCGTGGATGCGGTACGGGAAGTGGGCAACCCGACCATTCTGGCCACCCTTACCGTCATCGCGGCCCTGCTGCCCATGGGCTTTGTCTCCGGCATGATGGGCCCGTACATGGAACCCATCCCCGCGCTGGGCTCGGTAGCCATGCTGCTTTCACTGTTTGCCAGTTTCTTTTTCGCCCCGTGGCTGACGCAAAAAATCCGTCCCAGCATGCGCTATCTGCGCAAGGCCGAGGAAAAGGAAGCCAAGGGAAACGAGCGCATCGGCAAGGCCTATCGCAAGGTCATGGGAGTGCTGACCCAGAACCGCTTGGCCAGCTGGTCCACACTGATTCTTATCCTGCTGGCCTTTGCCGCGGCCTGCTGGCTGATCTACTCCAGGGCAGTGCCGGTCAAGATGCTGCCGCTGGACAACAAGCCCGAATACAATGTGGTCATTGATCTCCCCGCCGGAACCGCACTGCCCCTGACCCAGGCGGCAACCGAGGAAATGGCCAATGCCCTGCGGGCGGAAATACCGGAAATCATCGACCTGCAAACCTATGTGGGCACCGCCTCCCCCTATGACTTCAACGGCATGGTGCGCCACTACTACCTGCGTGATCGTCCCTGGCAGGCCAACATCCAGATCAAACTGACCGACAAGCATGACCGGTTGCGCAGCAGCCATGAAATTGCCACGGCCACCCGTACCCTGCTGGAACCCATTGCCCAGCGCTTCAAGGCCGAACTGACCATTGTGGAAATGCCCCCCGGCCCACCGGTCTTGCAGACACTGGTGGCCGAAGTACATGGCCCCACCGCGGAAATCCGCCGTCAGGTAGCCAGCGATCTCACCGAGATCATGCGTGGCCTGGACAATATTGCCGATGTGCGCAACTACATGGAAGGCCCGCACAGCTACCTGCATTTTGAAGTCAACCGGGAAAAGGCCAACCGCCTGGGTGTTTCCATGGCGGATATCACCCGCAACCTGTCCATGGCCGGTGGTGGCTTCAAGGTGGGGGATGTCAAGCAGGGTCATGATCTGGAACCCACCTGGATTACGCTGCAGCTGCCCTACGCCGACCGGGCCACGCTCAGCCGCATGGAACAACTGCCGATACGCTCGGCCAGTGGGCAACTGGTCCCGCTGGGCGTGCTGGGCCAATTCCGCCAGGTACCGGCCGATCCCATCATCTACCACAAGGATCTCAAGGCCGTGGAATACGTGGTGGGCGACACCATTGGCCGGCTGGGTGCCCCCATCTACGGCATGATGGCCGTGAAAGATGCCCTGCAAGACTACACGGCCCCGGATGGGGTCAAACTGGAACCCCAGCTCGTCGGCGTGCCGGATAACGAGAAAAGCGGTTTCCTCTGGACCGGAGAATGGACCGTCACCTACGAAACCTTCCGCGACATGGGCATCGCCTTCGCCGCCGCACTGGTATTGATCTACATTCTGGTGGTGTGGGAATTCCAGAACTTCCGCGTGCCGCTGATCATCATCAGCCCCATCCCACTGACCCTGATCGGCATCATCCCCGGCCACTGGCTGCTGGGCGCGGAATTTACCGCCACCTCCATGATTGGCTTCATCGCCCTGGCCGGGATTATCGTGCGAAACTCCATTCTGCTGGTGGATTTCACCCAGCAGCAGATTCGGGCCGGCACGGAAGTGCGTGAAGCCCTGTGCCTGGCCGGGCAAATCCGCATGCGGCCCATCGTGCTGACCGCAATGGCACTGGTGGCCGGTTCCTACTTCATGTTCGGAGATCCCATCTTCAAGGGCATGGCCATCTCCCTGGCCTTTGGTGTCATCGTCGCCACGGCACTCACACTGATCATCATTCCCATGGGCTGCATGTCCTGGCGGTCGGCCCTGTGTGAAAGCATCAAGGAACCCCATGCCTTTTTCCCTGATGTGGACGGCGATGAAGCCGAACACAAGGCGCAAACCAAGGCGCGTATTCTCAACATGCTGGGAGAGACGGACACAGTTGTCCAACAGCAAACACACGCTGAAAAACCAGCAGATCCGGCAGACCCGCAAGCCCAGGCTGAACCGGAAAAGGCTGTGGACACCAGCCCGGCTTCACCGGAAAAACCAGTCACGAAAAAAACCAGTTCAAGGAAGAAAACGGCCAGAAAAGCCGGTTCCGCCAAGAAAACCGGCAAAAAATCCACAACCCGCAAGAAAACCGGCAGCAAAAAAACGCCTGCTCGCAAAACGGCCACAAGCAGTGACACAGCCCGAAAAGGGGCCGCGAAAAAAACCACTCGCAAGGGCCGCCGCGGTATTCAATTGAAAAAACCGGAGGAGGATCGCTGATGAAAACCCGTTTCGTCTCCATCCTGTCCATCTGTGCATGCATGTCGGCCAGCCAGGCTGCTACCTGGCAGGCACTGACAGCACCACAAAATCCCCAGCCACCCTTCCAAACCGCACAACCCGTGGCTCCCAGGTTCTGGCACAAGCACACTGCCGAGCCTGTTGCCTGGCCCTTTGGGTCGTCGCAACAGCCCCCCATGCCACTGTTGTTCTGGAGCAGAAACCAGACCGGTCTGTACGACAACCCGTGGACACCCGTGTGGCGGGATGGCTGGTGGTCACCACCCGTGCACTGGAGCACACCACTGGCACCCTGGACCCAGTACCAACTGTACCAATGGTGGAACAACCAGGTCGCTCAACCTTTTCATACAACGCAACCCAAACCAATGGAGAAAAACCCATGAAAACACTCAAGACAACTCTCATCGCCGGTGCCGTGCTGGCTTCTCTCGGCCTGGCCGTTGGCGTTCAGGCTGGTGACAACAAGGGCAAGTCCGCCCCGGCAGCCAAAACACAGGCCCCGCCTCCGCCAGCCTATTACGGCAATCCCTACTATGGCTATCCTTACTACAGCCGTGGCTGGGGCAATGGTACCGGCTCCGGCAACATGAACTTCAGCATGGGTGGCAACTGGGCCGGCAATGGCAACGGCTATGGCGCACCCTGGGGCGGTTACGGCCCGTACTACGGTAACCCCTATTACGGCAACGGCTGGGGCAATGGTGCAGGAAACGGCAACATGAACTTCAGCATGGGTGGCGACTGGGCCGGTAATGGCAACGGCTATGGCGCACCCTGGGGCGGCTATGGCCCGTACTATGGCAACCCCTATTATGGCAACGGCTGGGGCAACGGTACCGGCTCAGGCAACTTCAATTTCAGCATGGGCGGTAACGCTGATGGATACGGCGCGCCCTATGGCTACTATGGCGCACCCTACTATGGCGCCCCATACGGCGGCCCTCGCCCCGGCTGGAACGGTGCCCCTCAAGGCAATCAGGCTCCGCAAGGTCAAAACGTCCCTGCCCAGCCACCAGCCAACCCGTGGGCACGCCCCTGGGGTCCTGGCCCTCGCTGGGGCCAGCCACCTGCTCAG
>JALWTZ010000297.1 GCA_026993285.1 Lysobacterales bacterium
TATGTCATCGCCCTGAGAGCCGTGGAAACCGTGGACTTCATGACCGCCCGCTGGGCGCACCTGCCCTATGATTTCCTCGACCATGTCAGCCGCCGCATCATCAACGAAGTGCAGGGTGTTTCGCGAGTGGTCTACGACATCTCCGGCAAGCCACCGGCGACCATTGAGTGGGAGTGACCGGGAATATTGGTTTATTCGGGTGTTATATCGGGTCATCCCATGCTTTGCGCTGATTGAGGGATCAAAGTTTCTGAGAAGAAGCCTTGTTCGAGGATTGAAAGCCTCTCTTGTACTGTTCCAGTAACAGTTGGTCCTTTTCACTCCAGAGTTCGTTGGCCTTGAGCTTGTTTTCTTCCATCAGCAAGGCAGCCTGACGGTAGTTGCCTTCCCTTGCCAGAAAGCCGGCCTTGAGTTTGTAGAACAAGTAGTAATAGCCGATCTCTTGATCCAGGCGCGCAAGTGTGTCTTTATATTCCAGTTCAGGATGGGCAAGCAGGATTTCCAGAATCTCCATGCCGATATAATTGGCCACGGAGAATTCAAAATTATCCCGGTGTTTTTTCTCAGCTTCTTCCAGTTGCTGGATACCCTCGGAGACCTGGCCTGAACGAACCGTGATATGCCCGAGGGCCCGGCTTACGTTCAGGGCTGCTTGGGTGCTTTCCATGGCCTGTGGATATTCGGTCAGGTAGTCGTTGATTTTTTTTCGGGCGATTTCCACCGGGTCGATGCGGGATGAAACCAGAATAACCAGGCTGGCAAAACCGATACGTTCTGAAGGCAGCTTGACCTTGTCCTTAAGCAGCACGGTCAGGTCGTCGATCTCGGCAGCGCTTTCTTCCAGTTCGTTCCTTACATAGTGTTGATGAACGCTCAGGATGCCACCCAGCAAGGCAAAGTAGTCGTTACCCGTTTCCCTGGCCATTCGCAGCAGCTTCTGCTTGTATTCATCAACCCGTGTAAAGAATCCTCGAAGGTTCAGGGCCATTCCCGTGAATTGGATAAAACAGGCCTTGCTGTAACGATCATCAGCATCCCGGAGAAAACTTTTTGCCAGCAGGCTGGTTTGTACGATCTCATCTATTTTGTCCAGGACATAGCGTATGGAATTCATTTGGCAATAGGTGGAAACCACACCGTTGTAGTTCCCTTCTTCCTTGTAGATCTCCATCGCCTTGCCGAGGCTGCTCATGGCGGAGTCAAAATCCTTCCTTGCACGCTGGATAGAGCCAAGCTTCTTGTGTAATGTGGCCAGCCTGTTGGGCAAGGGCAGATAAAGCCGGGTGATCTCGATGGCCTGTCGGATGTATTTTTCCGATAGATCATAATCTTCTTTCAGCGCCGATTGATAAATCAGTGCATTCAGGCCTTCCAGGCGTATATAGGGGTCCTCGGTTTCATTGATGGTTTCAACTGCCTGTGCAACAGCCTGCTGAGCCTTGTTCTTGTCTCGCAAGCGGTCCCAGGCTTCCGCCAGAATTTGATTGAATTGTATGCGCAAGACCGGTTCGATATTGCTGGCCGCGAGCTGGGTCTTGACGATGGCAATGGCCTTGTCGTACTGGCCCAAGTCGAGCTGGGTAGCAGCCAGACGGCTCCAAGCATGCGTGAATTCCGGATCCTTGTTGACTGCGGCTTCAAAAAAATCGCGCGCACGCTGCAGGTTGCCGCCGGATTCCACTTCGTAAACGCCCTGAAAATAACTGCGCAAGGCGTATTCGTCCGAGCTGCCCGAGTGTACCTGTGCTATCTTGCTCAGCTTGTCATGCACTTCAAGTTTGTTGATGATCCAGTGTGAAGAGGCTTGAATCAGCCCGGTCAAATCCTTGGCCTGGAGTTCAGCTGCGGCCAGAACACCATTCTCATCCCGCAGGCTCAGATGGGCGCTGTAACCTTCCGCTGTCCTGTCAAAGGCAATCAAACTGCTGTAGTCCACCCGGCTAGCGGCCGACAGGCGAATGGCGAGCAGTTCGGGCTTGCCCTCGAGGTGTGCAGGCAAGGCAGGTTGCACCGCATGGATAAGCGGGTGCTTGCGCAGCGCTTCCACCAGAAAGGCCTTGCCGCCCTGGTTCAGCCAGTCTGTCTGTTTTGCATTGGTAAATACGGCCAGATTGACAGCGGCAGCTTTGGTATCTGGCACAGAGCGGTCATGTTGCCTTTCCCGATAAAGATAGCCTGAAACCAATAACAACACGATGGAGACAATGACCCATGCAGTCCGGTAGGAAGTGATGGGCGGCAGGATGGTTTCACTATCATTGGGTTGCTTTGCTGGTTCATCACTGTTCTCCACCCGTACGGGTAGCGCGAAGCGGTAACCCATGCCTCGGTGGGTTTCAATGATGGGATTGTCGGCATCCTTGTCCCCAAGCAATTGCCGCAGCCGGGTCATGGCCCGGCTCAGGGTGCCATCCGTAACAATTTGTCCATGCCAGGCCGCGTCGATCAATTCATCCTTGCTGAGAATTTTGCCCGGGTTCTCCACCAGCGTCAGCAAGAGATGATAAAGCTTGGTGCTGATGTGAATGCTTTCCGAACCCTTGATGAGAATCTGCCGTTCGCGGCTGACGGAAAAGTCAGCAAACCGGAAGGTTTTTTCGGGATCATTCAAGCTCATGCCGGCCCGCCAGGCAGATATTTCAGTGTGGTACCCGGCCTGAACCAGGCGGTATCACTCCGCATGCGGCCTTGTTTTATCTCTTTGATTTTATTCACTTAATCTGCCCATTGTCCATCAATGTCCACTATTGTCCGCGTAGTGTCATGACAGCGAATGACCAAAATGTACACTCTCCCGAGTATACACAACCACAGAAAGAGTTTCGCCATGTATACACCGGGAGTTTGGGCAAGAAATGGGTTCATGATCTGCTTGGTCGGGGTACTGATGCTGTTTTCCAGCCAGTTGCTGGCCGCGCCGGACTTGGTTGGTGGCAGTGGTGAAACTGCACCGGGTGGCAGTCTTTCCATTCCGGTAAATCTGGTTACGGACGGCAGCCCGGTCGCCGTGCAAATGGATTTGATCTATGACGCTTCGATCCTGTCTCCTGTATCCCTGGATGGTGGGCCAGCACTGGCAGGGCATACACTGGATTGGGCGGTGATCGCCGATGGGCAACTGCGAGTGGTGATTACACACACCACGACCACAGCTTTGCTGGGTGATGAGCTGTTCCAGATCCGCCTTCATGTAGCCAGTGATGCGCCTATTGGAGAGTACCCGTTGCAAATCCGGCAGGTGGTCTTGGGAGATGCGGCAGCCTTGGCTGTCGTTCCATCCAGTGTGGTGGACGGTACCGTGCGGGTGAGCCTGGCCGGTGCAGCTGTAAACCCCATTCCCACGCTTGGCCTGTTTGGTGTATTTTTGCTGGCCTTTGCCATTGCCACCATCATTTTTCTGAAGCGGAAAAAGCTGTTCTATGCCGGCCTGTCGCTCTTTCTGGTTGTGATACTGCTTGGGCCGGTCGTGATCCGCGCAGCCCTGTTGCCGGGTGATGCCAATGGGGATAACCGCGTCGATGAAGGCGATATTCCGGTAATCGTTGCACAGATTCTGGAACAGTCTACCGCCCAGGGGGACCCCGACTGTAACCAGGATGCCCGGGTCGATGTGCTGGATACCATTTGTGTCAGCCAGGCCGCGGGCAACCAGCCGCCGGTAATCACCCCCATTCCCGATCAAAGCATTTCGGTCGATCAAGCCTACAGCTACACTGTGATTGCCAGTGATCCGAATGTGGGAGATACCCTGTCCTTCTCACTTGCAACCGCCCCTGGTGGCATGAGCATCGACCCGAACACGGGGGTGATCAACTGGACACCCGACAACAGCATGCTGGGCACGCACAGCATCGAGGTACGGGTGACGGATTCCCAGGCTGCCTTTGCCACTGCAAGTTTTGCCCTGACCGTGGTGCCTGCCGCACCGGGTAACAATGCGCCCCAACTTCTTGCCCCCGGTGACCGCCAGATCGAGGCGGAAAATGCCTTGCTGGTTCAACTGTTTGCCCTGGATGCAGATGCCGGTGACACCTTGGGCTTCAGTCTCATGCAAGCACCGGCCGGTATGAGTGTGGACAGCGCTACCGGGCAAATCAACTGGCTGCCAGCCATCACGGATATTGGCACGCATGCTGTCACCGCACGCGTTACCGATACCCACGGCCTGTTCTCAGAGCAGAACTTTTCCGTAGAGGTGACACAACCCGTGCCGGGCACGGTCAATCAGCCACCCACGCTGACGCTTCCCGGAGCCCAAACCCTGGTGTGGGGGCAGACAATGAATGTCAGCGCGACCGCTGTGGACCCGGAAAACGCCCCCCTGAGCTTCAGCCTTGTGGCTGCACCGGCTGGCTTGAGTATCGACAGCAGCAGCGGTTCGATGAGCTGGACGCCGCTGGAAAGCCAGATTGGCGCCCATGATGTGAGCGTGATCGTGCGCGATGCGGGTGGTGCCATGGAT
>JALWTZ010000298.1 GCA_026993285.1 Lysobacterales bacterium
TCATTGTTGCCGATCACCAGTGCATGATAACGGCCCAGATCACTGCTCAGACGTTTCAGGAACAGCTGGCTGGCCTTGCGTGGCTGCACCTTCTGCTCCGGTTGCTTGCTGATGACAAAAGTCTTGCTGGTCTTGCGGCCATCCTGGGTAATGGCTTCGATCTTGACGGGGGTGTTGTCATCCAGAATGGTCACCGGGTACTGGAACAATCCGTTGGCCTTGAGCAACTGGAGGGCATCCTGGTCATTGATGCGGAAGCTGGCCAGTCGGTCCGGTTGATCGACCTTGCCCACCACTTCATAACCACTGGAGGACGACAGCACCACCGCCATGGGCGCACCCCGTGTCTTGATCAGCTCCGGTGCGAGAATGTCGATATTGGGCTGGTTGCCGGCCAGTTGCCGCCGTTCACCGCCCAGTTGCTGGAGCAGGCGGTTGGCAGAAGCCTTGTAACGGGCGATTTCCTGTTCCTGGCGTGCGATCAGCTGCCGCAGTCGCTGCATTTGTCGGGCCTGTTGCTGTTTCTGGGCATCATCCAGCTGGCCGTTTTGCATCTGCTGCTGCAACTGGCGCAGCTTGCGTTGTTGTTCCTTGAGGGATTTTTCCCTTTGTTGCAGGATTTCCTGGGTGATGTTGAGCTGGTCGGTCAGCTGCTGTACCTGCTGGCGCAGTTTTTCATTTTCCAGTGCCATCTGTTCGCGCAGACGCTGTTCTTCCTCGCTGGTCAGTTCCAGCTTGCCGTCGGTGATGCCGGAGGCCTGACGATAGAGTTCCAGCGCCTTGACCGGGTTGTGTTCAACACCCAGGCCCTGCTCGTAGAGATGCCCCAGGTTGATTTGCGCCCGTGCGTAGTTCTGCGCCGCGGCCCGGGCATACCATTCGGCGGCTTTCTGGTAGTCCGGTTGGGCGCCCAGGCCCTTTTCGTAGATTTCACCCACATGGTTCTGGGCTTCCGGATCACCCTTCTCGGCTGCGGGCAGCCAGATTTTCAGTGCGGTCTGGTAGCTGGCCCGGTCGTAGGCTACATATTCACCGCCACGCAGGGCGCAATCATTGGCGGAGGTACGGATAGCCCGCCGGGGTGCCACATAGGTAAAGTTGCTGCCCAGTTGTCGTACCTGGCCGGGTAGCAGGCAATCCACGATGAACAGGTCATCGGCCTTGATCCACTGGCTCTTTTCAGCCGCGGAAGCCGGGTGGGCGGGTTGAGACTGACAGCCGGCCAGCAACGTAAGGGCCAGCGGCAGGGCTGCCAGCCAGACCTTTGCCGTCAAAAAATTGTGTGCCATGTCATCATCCTCCTGAAATCTCTGTCCCTTCATTCTAGACCTAAAGTAGGGGATTTGTTACGCAAAAGAACGTGGCAGATTGTCTAATTGCCAACCGGGGCACAGTTTTTCACGATTTTGTTGTACTTGCCGGGGTCCAGGGTCTGCAATGCGGAAAGCGCTTCGGTGTTGTGGCAGTCGAATTGGGTCAATACTTTTTCATAGTTGTTGACTGCCATTCCCACATTGCCCAGCTTGGACTGGGTGCGGGCTGCAGCCAGCAAGTCGTTCATGCGGACCATTTCCTGAGGGGTCAGCAGGGCAGCTGGTTTTTGCTGGATGCCGGTTGTGCCCAGCCATTGCCAGAGAACAAGGGCCAGCAGGGCTGCCACGGCCACGCCTCCGGGGAGCAGATATTTTTTTAGCCTAGCCTTGCCGGCTGCAGTTGAGTCGCCGGCCGGCTCGTCCATCATCTGGGTGGCTGCGCCTTGCATGGCGCGAGTGGACTGGCCGCCGGCTGGCATGGCACGGGTGGCGTTTGGATCGTCCGGGCTGACCGGCCGGGTTGCGGCGGTAGGGACCCTGCCGGGTTGTTCCAGTGCCTCAAGCAACTCGTCGGCGGTTTGAAAGCGGTCGTCCGGATCCTTGGCCAGCAGTTTGTTCAGTAGCGGTTGGTACTCGGACAGTTCCGGCGGCAGGGGGGGGATGGGTTCGTAGACATGGGCATAACTGATGGCAAAGGTATCTTCCTTTTCATAAAGTTTCTTGCCGGTGAGCATTTCATAGAGCACCACGCCTACGGCATAGAGGTCGGAACGGCCATCCACCGGGTGGCCCTGGGCGCGTTCCGGGCTCATGTAATGCGGCGTGCCCACCACGCAACCCATGCGGGTGAATTCGCTGTCCTTGTCCGCTTCCTTGGCGATGCCGAAGTCCACCAGCACGGCGCGGCCTTCTTCATCAAAGAGGATGTTTTCCGGCTTGATGTCCCGGTGCAGCACATGGCGCTTGTGTGCATGTGCCAGTGCCGCGGCCATTTGCCGGGTAATGTCCAGGGCTTCCTCCGGGCTGAGGCCGGCCTTGATGCGGTCGGTGAGGTCACCACCGCTGAGGATTTCCATGGCCAGAAAATAATGCTGCTGGATCACGCCACAGGCATAGACGGTAACGATGTTGCTGTGATTGAATTGAGCTACGGTGTCGCCTTCCTGCTTGAGGCTTTGCATGAAGGATTCGTCGTTGCCGCCACCGGGTGCGACAATCTTGATGGCTACATCGCGCTTGGGCTGCAGTTGCCGGGCCAGCCAAACCGAGGCCATGCCGCCCCGGCCGATTTCACGCACCAGTTCGAAATTGGGTATTTCTATGGGTCCGGCCATCCCCTGTCCTTAGTCTTTGTGGTTTGGAAGCCCCATTGTAGCGGCATCCGCCCGGTAGATGGCAAGTGGTTGCTTCCCTGTAACACCGGTCAGTGGTGCTGAGGCGTGGAGGAGGGCGGGCCTTGGGGCGCGGGCCGGTGATAATGGTGCGTATGAATGGCCGGGCCATGAAACCACAGGGAAGGCCACCAGGGATCAAACAGCTGGATGGTTTCATCCGGTTGGGGTGCGGGTGGCCGCCAGAGCAGGTGCTGATCCATGCGTACAACCGGCACCTGTAACGGATATTCTCCTACCTTTTCTTCCTTGATGGTTTCCAGGGTGCCGGTGATGGTGATGGCCCGGCCCCGGGTATAGATGGCCGGGTCAAGAAAACGATGTACACAGGCTTCAAAACGGCCCTGGGGTTCGCTGTTCAATCGGGGTTTTCCACTGGGTTTTTGTGCCAGGGCCACGATGACCAGGCAGGTTTGCATGCGTTCGTTGCGTACCCGATGCAACAGGCCTGCCCAGCGCACCCGCGCACCGGTTTCCAGATTGGGCAGGTCGCCGAGGCTGAGGCTGGCAAAGTCGCCTTGCAGGGCTTTTGGCGCTGTCTGGCAGGCAGTCAGCCAGGGCAAAAGCAACAGCAGGGGAAGGAGCAGGTGCTGTTTCATGATCGTGGTTTCAGTTGGTCCGCGGCCATTTCCTGGTCGATGCGGGTATCCGCTTTTGCACTGAGCAGAATTTCCACGCGCCGGTTTTTCGCCCGTGCCTGGCGGGTCTTGGCCGGGTCCAGTGGTTGCGTGTCGGCATAGGCACGGATTTCCATGCGTTTGGGGTCGATTTTGCCGCGGCGTTTCATGAAGTGGACAAAGGTGGCCGCCCGGGCAGCGGACAGTTCCCAGTTGGAGGGGAAACTGCGGGTGGAAATGGGGATGTCATCGGTATGGCCAGCCACCACGATATGGCCACGGGTCTTGCCCAGGATGCGGCTGATCTTGTCCAGCGTGGGCACAAAGGCCGTCTGGATATTGGCTCGGCCGGACTTGAAAGAGCCGCGTTCGCGCACGCGGATCATCACCTGATTATCCTTGGAGAGCACTTCCACCAGACCCTTGCGGATTTCATTGTTCAGGGCCTTTTTCAGCGCCTCTTCGATGGCCTTGGCTTCTGCGCGGTCAGCCTGTTGCTGGGCGGTTTCCTGAGCCTGGGCTTCGGCTTCCTTCTGTTTTTGCTCGGCTTCGTCGGCCAGCACGCTGGTATCCGCCTGTTCCGGATCGCCGCCCTCGACTTCCAGATTCTTGGTGTTGGAGTCGGTAAAGTCCAGATTGGGCTTGGTGTCATCCGTGGTGATCTGCTGCACCTGCTGAATGGGGGTCGGTGTGGGCTTGCCGGGGCTGAACTCCTTGGCAATGATGGAGGTGCCCTTGGGGTTGTCACGGGCGACGATGTTCTTCTGCACGCCGAAGGCTTCTTTCATGGAGCCGGACAACTGCTGAAATTTCTGCACCTCCATTTCGGCAAAGGACAACAGCAGCACGAAAAAGCACATCAGCAGGCTCATCAGGTCTGCAAAGGTACCCATGTACGCCGGTAACCCGGGTTGACACTCTTCGCATTCTTCCGACATGACTTTACCTCGTCTACCGCCGTTCCATCAGACCGGGTACTCAGCCATCGGCTTTCGCCAGCATGGCCTCGCGCTTGTCTTCCGGCAGATAGTTGATCAGGATCTGTTCCAGCACCTTGGGGTGGGTACCTTCCTGTATGCCCTCCACGGATTCCAGAATCAGCTTCTTGG
>JALWTZ010000299.1 GCA_026993285.1 Lysobacterales bacterium
GGGGAATACCTTCAGGAACCCGGGATGTATGGGAACTGCGATTCAGCTCACAGTTCCAGCTCATCATCAGACCGATCCGGATCCGTAACCGTGATCAACCGGATGGCATGGTTTCCTTCCGCCACGGGCGCCCTGACCATGCGTGCATGCAGCCAGTGCAAGGCCTGCGCAACGGCATCTGCCCAGTGTTTACCCATGGCATAGGCTGCGGCAGTGGCTGAAGCCAGACGACATCCCGTACCTCGAAAGCTTCCGGGCAAGGCCGGCCATGACCAGCGCGCCAGGCAACGGCCATGCTCATACAAGGCATCTTCACGCACCGGCCCTGTACCATGCCCCCCCTTGATCAATACCCTTGCAAAGCCCATGTCATGCAGTTGCCTGGCGGCCTCATCCGGCCCAGGAAGGTTCTTGACCTCCAACAGAGTCTGCAACTCATCCAGATTGGGCATCAGCAAATCTATACGCCGGGCATGGCGACGCAATGCGGCAAGTGCATCTCCGCTCATCAAGGCATGGCCGGCACTGGCTTGCATGACCGGATCCAGTACAACCGGAATCTGCTCGTCGCCCAGCCACTGCAGCAACCATTCCAGCGTTTTGGCCTGACCAACCATCCCCAGTTTGCAGACCCTGGGCCGCCCTTCCTGCCGAAGCGCAGAAAACTGCGCCTGTATGAGGTCCAGTTCCACCGACCGCACTTCCAGTGCCTGATGCAGGTTCTGTACAGTCAGGGCTGTAATGACAGCCTGTGGCCAGGCACCCATGGCATGCACTGCCGCCACATCGGCCAGCACACCCGCTCCCCCGGAAGGGTCCAGCCCGGCGGCAATCCATACCCTGTTCAAGAGCGTGTCCTGATCACTGGGTCATGTACGTTGCGTAAAAACAACATCTCTGGTCGCTCTCCCCTGTTTCAAACCCTTTCCAGGGTATACTCACATGCGCACACCTGCTGGGATTGCCCGCAAAACCTGCCATGCTTGACTTGGTGTTGTATTTTTGCAATATTGGCATTTGGTGAGTGGATATACAACACAGCGAGTTTCAGCAGGCGCATGAAGCAGCCCCTACGCAAGGCAAACCATACTTCATTTCGGGTAGCCGTCAGTGCAGCAGCACTGGCGTCCTGCCTGAGCGCGCCTGCCATGGCCAGCCTGGATTCTGCACAATACGGCGTATTGGGGCCCTGGCAGGCCTATGCGCTTCAATCCCTGACGCCCAGCTTCGCCAGAGACATCCCTGAGTTGTATGGCAACTATCCAGCACAAATTCCCGGCATGTTGCCCAGCTCATCCCTGCTGGCCGACCTGGACCTGCTCATGCCGCTGGAGCCCACACTGGAAACCAACGCGGTCTTCACCCTGCAAGACCGGCGTGCATCCATTCTGGCCGCATCTACCCACAACCCGACTAGCCTGCGTCTGACCCAGCCCTCCGGCTGGGCCATGGACCGCCGCCTACTGACTTCAGGCATTCGACACCTGATGGGGGACAGTGGCTGGTTGCAGGTCTCCGCCGTACTGGCCAGCCAGCGTTTCCGGCTCTACGAAAACGGCAATCAGTACAGCAACCTGGAATACGACCGCCAGGCTCTGCGTTCCCTGGATACACCCACCTATGGTGCCGGCCTGCGTGTAGGGCTGGAGAGCCGCATCCTGCCCATGTTCAGCGTTGGCCTGAGTTATCAGACCCGTATCGACATGGATGCACTGACCGCCTACCGCGGGCTGTTCAACAAGCCGGCTGATTTCGACATCCCGGCCCATGCCAGCGTCTTGCTGAAGGCCCACGCCTCACGCACGCAAACACTGACCTTTGAAGCGCAGCGGATTCAGTACAGCCAGATCGACCCATTCAACAGCTACCTGCTGCCCGATCGCTTCACCTCGCTGCTGGGTGACGGTGGCAGCCCGGAATTCAGCTGGAATGACCTGACGGTCTACAATGTTCACTGGAATTGGCAGCCCAATGAACAGTGGCAAATGGAAGCCACCTGGGGAACTGGCAATCAGCCTTCTCCCAGCTCCTCCCTGCTCTATCAGGCACTGGTACCGGACTATGCACGCCAGAACATGAACCTGGCGGTTACACACAGCAATGAGCAATGGGGCACACTCACCCTGGCCATGCGCTATGCCCAGCCCGAACCGCTCTATGAAAACCTGCTGTTGAACAGAAACCGCCTGCGTGATCGTCTGGCAGTGGAAATGAACTGGTCCATTTCTTTCTGAGCCCCCACGGGTGACCTTCAGCACTGCCAATAGTGGCAGAAACCCCCTACAATACACGCCGTTCAAGCTGACCGGATAGGATGCTTCCTGCATGGAAATCCTCAAACAATGGTTCCTCAGACACCTGAGCAATCCCCAGGTGGTCATCCTGTTTGCCAGCCTGTTGCTGGGGTTTGGGGTGATTGTGGGCATGGGCCACATGCTGGCACCGGCCCTGACAGCCCTGGTACTGGCCTATCTCCTTGAAGGACTGACTCAGCGGCTGGAGCGTATTGGCATGCAACGCATGCCAGCAGTACTGCTGGTCTTTGGCTTGTTCATGACCGTTCTGCTGTTACTGGTCTTTGGCGTGATCCCGCTGCTTTCCCGGCAAATCACCCAACTGGTGGCACAGTTGCCCAATTATCTGGCCAAGGGGCAGGCACTGTTGTTGCAACTGCCTGAAAGGTATCCGGATTTCATCACCGAAGAACAAATCACCACGCTACTGGGCAAGCTCAGCAATGAGATGGCAGCCTGGGGCCAGAAACTGTTGACGACTTCGCTGGCCTCACTGGGCACCCTGCTGGCCCTGGTCATCTATCTGGTACTGGTTCCCCTGCTGGTGTTCTTCTTTCTCAAGGACAAGCGCAAGCTGCTGGCCTGGTTCAACCGGCTGCTGCCGAAAGATCACAGCCTGGTCAGTCACATCTGGCAGGAAGTAGACCAGCAGATCGGCAACTATGTGCGTGGCAAGGTATTGGAAATTTTCATCGTCGGTGCCGTGGCCATGGTGACCTTTACCTTCTTCGGTCTGCAATATGCCCTGCTGCTTTCCGTCGTGGTAGGACTGTCCGTGCTCATTCCATATGTAGGGGCCACACTGGCCACCGTCCCCGTGGTGCTGGTGGCCTTTTTCCAATGGGGTTGGGGAGAGCAGCTGGCCTATGTGTTCATCGCCTATCTCGTACTGCAGGCACTGGATGGCAATGTACTGGTGCCGTTGTTGTTTTCGGAGGTGGTCAATCTGCATCCAGTAGCCATCATTCTGGCCATTCTGGTCTTTGGAGGATTCTGGGGTGTGTGGGGTGTTTTCTTCGCCATACCCCTGGCCACCCTGATCCAGGCCATCCTCCGTGCCTGGCCGGATGCCGAGGATTTCAGCAGCGATGCGGCCACCAGCAAACAGTCATCCTGAGTTTTTCTGGCCCGTACTCTGGCTGCTGGCACTGGCAAGCGTAGTCCTGTCCCTGTTCTGGGGGTTCTGGCAGCAATGGGCATTCCCGGAGACCGCCGTTCTGACACAACTGCGTCTTCCACGCACACTGCTGGCCTTCTGCACCGGCAGCCTGCTCAGCCTGGCCGGTGTGCAGATGCAGGCAGCACTGCGAAACCCGCTGGCTGACCCCTATATTCTCGGCACAGCCAGTGGTGCCGGGGTTTTTGCACTGGCTGCCGTACTGGCAGGGTGGCCCCCATGGGGCATACAAACCGCCGGCATGACCGGAGCCATCCTTGCCTCGCTTCTGGTATTGTCCGTCAACCTTCGTCGACCCGATCCCCTGCGTACCTTGCTGGTTGGCGTGGGTCTTGCCGCAGCTTTCTCCGCCCTGATCACATTGATCCTGAGCCTCTCTCCCAGCCATCAACTCAACAGCCTGCTGTTCTGGCTGATGGGCGATCTTTCTTCCTCCCCTCCCCCATTCTGGCTGCTACCGCTGACCGTATTGGCCTATTGGCTGGCACGACGCTCGGCACATATTCTGGATCTGCTGTCACTGGGCATGACCAAGGCAAACACCCTGGGGCTGGATGCGTCACGCAGTTTATTGCAGACACTGGGCCTGGCCGCCTTGTTGACAGGCATTGCAGTCAGCCTGGCCGGCCCCATCGGCTTTGTGGGGCTGCTGATTCCACATATCCTTCGCCTCTGGCATGGCTCGTTACACAAGGATCTGGTACCCGCCAGCGCACTCCTGGGGGGCAGTTTTCTGTTACTGGCCGATACGCTTGCCCAACACTTGTTTGCCCCCTATCAGTTGCCGGTCGGTGCCATCACGGCGCTGGTGGGTGCTCCCTGGCTGGTCTGGCTGCTCTGGCACAGGCGCGAGGTGGCAACCTGATGTTGCAGTGCAGCGATGTGCAATGTCCGCGATTGAGGCAGCAACCTGCAACGGTCCATTTCACCAGCGGGCAGCACTGGGCCTTACTGGGCCCCAACGGCAGTGGCAAGACCACGCTGCTCCATACGCTGGCCGGCCTGTTGCCCTATCGCGGTACCATCACCATCGAAGGCAAGCCACTGCAGCACATCAGCGCCATGGAACGCGCCCGCAAACTGGCCTTGTTACTGCAGGAACCCGGTCAGCGATTTCCCTGGCTTGTCAAGGAGTATCTGCAGGTGGCCGCATCCCCGCTGGGACAGCCACCTTGCCAGCTTGAGCAGGCTCGGGACATCCTCCATGCACTGGACCTGGATGATCTGTTGTCCAGAAGGGTGAACCATCTGTCCGGCGGTCAATGGCAGCGGGTGCAGATTGCTGCCGTCCTGCTGCAGGACAGCCCGGTGATACTGCTGGATGAACCACTGAATCACCTCGACCTGCATCATCAACAGCAGCTGTTGCAATTGCTGGAAGCATTCCGCCTGCATGGACGGTTGATCCTCTCCAGCATGCACGATATCAATCAGGCATTCGGTCGCTGCACTCACGCACTGCTGTTCTTTCCGGACCGGCTGCTGGGTGGTACATCGGCTGCAATGATGCAAGCCGAACCGCTCAGTCGGCTCTATGGTCTGCCACTGGAAAAACTTTCGGCCCAGGGACGGGAATGGCTGTTGCCCGCAGATCTGCCCGCAACCGGTACAGTGTCTGACCACTGAGAGCGTACTTGCTCTCGAAGGGACTGACACCCGTGGCTCGCGCCTGCTCGGTCCTGACTGCAATGCCCAGTTTCTTGAGGGCATGGGCAAACTCATCCACATAGAGCGACCAATTGCTGCGCAATTCCAGTTCACCCCCGAGGGCCAGCAGCCAGGGAAAGACCGGATGGCCATGCCAGCGACGCTGTAGATGCATTTTTTTGGGCCAAGGATTGGGGTAGAAAATAAAATGTCGCTGCAGACGAAAACCGGCATCATGAAGCAGGCGCCAGAAATCCTGCAGATCGGCTCGGATCAGCAGCAGGTTTTCCGGGTCTTTTTCCTGTCTCTGGCGTCGCAAGCGATACGCTGACTGGTCCACCCCCACAACCAGACTGTCCGGAAATTGACGAGCCAGCTGCCGGCTGCTGTCGCCCGTACCACAGCCGGCATCCAGAACCAGCCGCTCTCGAGCCTGTTGCAATCGTTCCAGATATTGTTCGAAGCTTGCCACGGTATGTGCAGCCACTGGCCGCATCCAGGCATGCGCCCAATGCCGCTCCAGCACTGTGCCAAGATCCGGATGGATCCCACTCTGATTGCTGGAGACTCTTCTTGAATGACCCTGCTTCAACGTGGGTTACGCAACTCCGTGGCTGAAATCACATGTTGCATCAGGGGGGCGCCACTGGCATCAAAGACACGGATCTCCATTTGGCGTTTCTTGCGAGGGCCAGAAAAGTGCAATTCACAGAAATTCTGTGTATTGATGACTTTTGTCCCTTCCACCAGCGGGGGGCTACGCTTCTCCGGCTTGACCCGGTGAGACCCGGAGGTTAGCGGTGAACAGGTCAGTTCATACAATGGATAGGCCCCCTTGCGTGGCATGCGCAACAACTCGGTGTGATGCCGATCTCCACTGAGAAAGAGCACGCCCTCGACCTGGCTGCGAGCCAGCCAATCCAGAAACTCCTGGCGCTCGAAGGGAAAATGGTTCCAGCCCTCATAGGGGTTGTTCAAATTGAGAAACTGGCCACCACCGGCAATAATCTTGAACGGTGCCCTTGAAGCCAGCAACGCATTTTTCAGCCAGTCCATCTGAGCCTGGCCAAACAGTCGTTTTTCGCGGGTTTCCGGACCTTTGTCTCCATCACGATAGTACCGGTCATCCAGCAAAAACAGATCCACATCGTTGTAACTGAACTGGCCAAAGACTCCAGGCACACCGGGCAGCCCATAACTGTCATTGGCCCAGTAGCGCTGGAACAGTTCCAGTGCATGTGCCTTGTGTACCCAGCTCTTGTTGCTGTCATTGGGACCGTAATCGTGATCATCCCAAATGGCCAGATGATGGCCCGTGCGGAGGAACTTTTGCAGGGACGGCAGCGCCCGATCATGCCAATAACGCAAGTGCATGTCTGCCTTGGCGAGATAATCCACTTCCCGGAAATAGACATTGTCGCCCAACCAGAGCATCAGCTCCGGATTACGCTTGGCCATGACATCAAAAATGGCCGGACTTTTGCCATAGGGACGACCGGGACGGTCATATGCCGTTTCGTTGAAGTAACTGCAGGAACCGGTCATCAGGGTGAATTCCGGCGGGTCTTCACGAAACTGCCACAGTTTCTGGGTGTGGAAACGCAAAGGCTGTTCCAGTTTCACCGCCTGGCCATCGATCACAACCCGGTATTCATAAACCGTACCGGGCTCAAGATTGTCGATCACAAACTGCGCCACATTATCCTCGGCTGCCCGGGTACGCTGGCTGATTTTCCGCCATTCAGCTTCTACCACCCCCTGTTTGCGATACAACACATCCACCCGACCAGGCTGTTCAGTCTGCAGCCACAGGTGGGTGGAACGCATGCCATTCGCACCGGCCATGGGGCCTGCGCGCAAGCCGGATACCGCCTGCGCCACACTCACATTAAACAGCAGCAGGAACAGCCCTGCGTTCATCCAGCGGCTCATGGCATGGCATCCACTTCTTCGGCTTCTTTCTCCTGAGGCATCAGGTCTTCCCGACTAATACCCAACAGCAGCGCTAGTGCCGAAGCCACATAGATGGAAGAGTAGGTACCCACGATAATACCCACCAGCAGGGCTTCTGAAAAACTGTGAATGGTCTCACCACCCACCACAAACAACGCAACCACTACCAGCAAGGTAGTCAATGAGGTCATCAAGGTACGAGACAGGGTTTCGTTAATGGAAATATTGACCACTTCTACCGGACCCAACTTGCGGATTTTGCGGAAGTTTTCACGGATACGGTCAAAAACCACGATGGTGTCATTGAGCGAATAACCGATGATGGCCAGCAGGGCCGCCAGTACGGTGAGATCGAATTCCACCTCGGTGATGGAAAACAGCCCCAGAATCAGGGTCACGTCATGCACCAGCGCGGCCACGGCCCCCATGGCAAAGCGTTTCTCGAAACGCACGCTGACATAGAGCAGAATACTGATCAGGGCGAAAAGCATGGCCAGGCCACCATCTTCAGCCAGTTCCTTGCCGACCTGCGGCCCCACAAACTCCACTCGACGAATCTCGATCTGCCCCTCAAACCCTTTCCTGAGTTGGCCAATCACCTCATTACTCAGGTCTGCCGAACTTTTCCCTTCTACCGGAGCCAGGCGAATCAGGATATCGCGGGTGGAGCCAAAGGTTTGCACCGTCACATCGTTGTAACCCGCTGATTCCAAGGATTTACGTACTTCCTGCAGATCCGGTGCAGGCTCGTAGGCCAGTTCGATGACCGTACCACCGGTAAAATCCAGCCCCATTTTCAGGCCATTGACCGCCAGCGATAGGATGGAAAGCAGCATCAGTGTGATGGAAAGACCCAGGGCAATTTTTCTTTGTCCCATGAAATTGATTTTTGGTGTATTCATCGATTTACCCATATCAGCAGCCTCAAACCGACAATCCAGACAGTCGCTGTTTGCCGCCATGGATCCAATTGATCAACATCCGTGTAGCCATAATGGCCGTAAACATGGAAGTGAGAATACCCAGGCTCAGGGTTACCGCGAAGCCTTTCACTGGACCGGTACCCAAAGAAAAGAGAATGACTGCGGCAAGTAGGGTGGTCACATTGGCATCGGCAATGGTGGAGAAAGCCTTGTCATAGCCGGCGTTGATACTGGCATGGGGTGAGTTGCCCAAGCGCAATTCTTCGCGTATGCGCTCGAAAATCAGCACATTGGCATCCACCGCCATGCCCACGGTGAGCACGATACCGGCAATGCCCGGCAACGTCAGCGTGGCGCCCAGCATGGAGAGCAGCGCCATCAGCATCACCAGGTTGAAAAACAGGGCCACATCCGCCACCAGGCCAAACAGCTTGTAGCGCAGGGCCATGAAGATCAGCACCAGCACAAAACCGATCACCACCGCTTCCATGCCCTTTTCGATGTTTTCCTGGCCCAGGCTGGGACCGACGGTGCGTTCTTCCACGATTTCCACCGGTGCGGCCAAGGCACCAGCACGCAGCAGGAGGGCCAGCTGCTGGGCTTCACGGGGGGAGTCCAGCCCGGTGGTGCGGAAACGCTTGCCGAAAGGCTCCAGAATATTGGCCACCGAGATGACCTTTTCCACCACCTTGGTTTTCTTAACCGGCTTGCCATCCACCATCACGGTTTCCGGCTTTCGTTCGATGAAGACCACCGCCATGCCCTTACCCACATTGTCCAAGGTGAACTGGCGCATGCGCTGGGCGCCCACAGAATTCAGCGTCACCGAAACCTGCGGCTGGCCGGTCTGGGTATCCAAGCCATATTGTGCGTCCACCAGCTGTTCACCGGAAACAATCAGGCGTTTCTTCAGCAGTACCGGCCGCCCAGCCTTGTCATAGTAGAGGCGAGAACCCGGCGGCACCCGTCCAGTGGTATGGGCCGTGTAGGCATCGTGCTTGTCATCCACCGCACGGTATTCCAGGGTGGCCGTGGCACTGAGCACCTGCTTGGCATAGGCCGGGTCCTGCACGCCAGGCAATTCCACCACGATGCGGTCATCACCCTGCTGTTGTACCAAGGGCTCGGCCACGCCCAGCTCGTTCACCCGGTTACGCAGGGTAGTGATGTTCTGCTGCAGGGCCGTGGCCTTGATTTCCACCAATTTGGCCTGAGTGAGCACACCACGGAAGCCAGATTTGCCGTTTTCGCTGTAGGGGTTCAGGTCCAGTTCTGGGTACTGGGTACGCAGCAGGTTCAACGCCTTGTCCAGCTCTTCATCGTTGCGCAGCAGGATGGTAACGGCCTTGCCATTCTCCTTGACTGCCGTGTAACGAATCTTGTTTTCCCGCAAAGTCGTACGGATATCATCCCGCAGGCGCTCGTATTGCTGCTTGATGGCCGTATCCATGTCCACCTGCAGGAGAAAATGCACACCACCCTGCAAGTCCAGGCCCAGGACCATGGGCTTGCCACCAATATCCTGTAGCCAGGTTGGGGTTTTAGGAAGCAGGTTCAGCGCAACCACATAACGGTCGGCCATTTCCTGGTTGCGCAGCCAATCACGAACATAATCCGCCACCTTCAGCTGTAGTGCCGGGTCATCCATGCGTAGCAGTAGCTTGCCATCAGTGAGACGAATGTCGGAGACGGCCAACCCGGCTTCATCCAGTGCCTTTTTCAAGGGCTCCAGCAATGCCTGGGTCACCGGTTTGTCGCCGGTAGAGGAAATCTGCACCGCCGGTTGCTGGCCAAAGAAATTGGGTAATGCGTACAGGATACTGACCACTAGCGCCAGTACGATCATGAGATTTTTCCACAAGGGGTATCGATTCATGGATCAAGCCTTTGATTCACGGTGCCACATGGGCAATAGGGTTCAGCTAGCGGCTTCAACGGAGCCTTTGGGCAAAACCTGCGCCACCGCCTGCTTCTGTATTTTCACCACCAGATTTTCCGCCACTTCCACTTCCACCACGCTGTCGCCCACGCCCACAACACGCCCGAGCAGGCCACCATTGGTCACCACTTCATCCCCCTTGGACAGGGCTTCAAGCATCTTCTTATGCTCTTTCTGGCGTTTCATCTGTGGGCGCAGCAGCAGGAACCAGAACAGCACAATCATTATGATCAGAGGAAGCAGCGAACCCAGGGTAGACGGACCTGCAGGAGCACCACCAGCCGCCTGGGCCATGGCATCAGAAATGAGGAAATTCATCGGTTTCTCGAACTCTAGTCAAAAACAGCGGGCTATTATGCCACAACCCACGCGTTTACTGCGTGTCATCATTCAACTGGCGCGCCAGGGATGACAACGCCATCAACAGCGCCTGTTGCTGTGGGTCTTCAAGCTGTAGGGCTCCGCGCACACCATCCCACAAGCGATCATCCTGCCATTGAAGCAAGCTCTCCAGTGCCTGCAGTTGTGCTTCATTCAACTGTGGGTACTGCTCCAAATAACTGTTGAGACACAGATCCAGCTCTTTCATGCCCCGTCGGCATAGCCAGCGCAAACGTTTGTAACGCGTTACATCCATTTCAGCCGGATTTGCGCGCCATCACCAGTTTTTTCAACTCGGCGATAGCCTTGCCCGGGTTCAAACCCTTGGGGCATGTACGCGTACAATTCATGATGGTGTGGCAACGGTACAGCTTGAAGGGGTCTTCCAGCTCGTCCAGGCGAGTGCCGGTATCCTCATCCCGGCTGTCCACCACCCAGCGGTAGGCCTGCATGAGAATGGCCGGACCAAGATAGCGGTCGGAATTCCACCAGTAACTGGGACAGGCCGTGGAACAAGAAGCACAGAGTATGCACTCGTACAACCCATCCAACTGCTTGCGATCTTCGATGGATTGCAGGCGCTCGGAATCCTTTGGTGCAGGCGTATCCGCACGTAACCACGGTTTGATGGAAGCGTACTGAGCATAGAAATGGGTCAAATCCGGCACCAGATCCTTGACCACTTCCATATGCGGCAAGGGGTAGATTTTGACATCACCGGCAATTTCGTCAATGGACTTGGTACAGGCCAGGGTGTTGGTGCCATCGATGTTCATGGCACAGGAACCACAGATCCCTTCCCGGCAGGAACGACGAAAGGTCAGCGTGGGATCGATCTCGTTCTTGATCTTGAGCAGGGCGTCCAGCACCATGGGGCCGCAGCGATCCATATCGATCTCGTAGCTATCTACCCGCGGGTTTTCGCCACTGTCCGGATCCCAGCGGTAGATGCGAAACATCTTGATGTTTTTCGCACCTTCGGCCTTGAAGGTTTTGCCCGTTTTCACACGGGAATTTTTCGGTAGGGTAAATTCAGCCATGAGGGTTCACCTTGTTCAATAGACCCGCTTCTTGGGCGGAATGATTTCTGCTTCATCCGTCAGGGTGTACATGTGCACGGGACGGTAGTCGATGCGCACCGTGCCATCCGGTTCCACATACTCCAGTGAGTGCTTCATCCACTGCTCGTCGTCACGATCAGGGTAATCCTCGCGAGCGTGCGCGCCACGACTTTCCTGCCGATTGCAGGCCCCGTGCATGGTGGCCTGGGCGCAATCCAGCAGGTTGGCCAGCTCCAGGGTTTCCACCAGATCGGTGTTCCAGACCATGGAACGATCCGTCACCTTCACATCCTTGAAGCTTTCCCGTACCGCCTGCAGCTTTTCCTTGCCTTCTGCCAACGAATCACCGGTACGGAACACGGCGGCATAATGCTGCATGGTACGCTGCATGTTCATGCGAATATCCGCCGTGGCCAACTGGCCGTCAGCATGACGCAGACCATCCAAGCGGGTCAGTACCTTGTCCACTTCTGCTTTCGGAATGGGCTTGAATGAAGCTTCCGGATCAATGGTTTGCGCACAGCGCTGTGCCACTGCGCGACCAAAGACAATGATATCCAAGAGCGAGTTGGAACCCAGACGATTGGCGCCATGAACGGAAACACAGGCCGCCTCACCGATGGCGTACAAACCGGGCACCACGGCATCCGGGTCGTTTCCTTTCTTGGTCACCACCTCGCCGTGGTGGTTAGTGGGAATGCCGCCCATGTTGTAATGGCAGGTGGGAATCACTGGTATGGGCTCGCGGGTCACATCCACGCCGGCAAAGATGCGCGCCGACTCGGCGATACCCGGCAGACGTTCGTTGATCACATCCGCGCCCAGGTGTTCCAGGTGCAGATAGATGTGATCCTTGTGTTCACCCACACCACGCCCTTCGCGGATTTCCATGGTCATGGCCCGGCTGACCACATCGCGGGAAGCCAGGTCCTTGGCATTGGGCGCATAGCGTTCCATGAAGCGTTCACCCTCGGAATTGACCAGAAAACCACCCTCGCCACGCACACCCTCGGTAATCAGCACACCGGCACCATAGATACCGGTGGGATGGAACTGGACAAACTCCATGTCCTGTAGCGGCAGACCGGCGCGCACTACCATGCCGTTGCCGTCACCGGTGCAGGTATGCGCCGAGGTGGCCGAGAACCAGGCCCGGCCATAACCACCGGTGGCCAGTACCACGCCCTTGGCCCGGAACACATGCAGGCTGCCATCGGCCAGGTTCCAGGCCATCACACCCACGCACTCGCCATTATCCATCAACAGGTCAATGGCGAAATATTCGATAAAGAAGCGGGCTTCGTGTTTGAGTGACTGCTGGTAAAGCGTGTGCAAAATGGCATGGCCGGTGCGGTCGGCAGCGGCACAGGTCCGCTGAGCGGTGCCCTCGCCGAAATGCGTGGTCATGCCACCGAAGGGGCGCTGATAGATCTTGCCGGTTTCGGTACGGGAGAACGGTACACCGTAATGTTCCAGCTCAATGACCGCAGCCGGCGCCTCCTTGCACATGTATTCAATGGCATCCTGGTCACCCAGCCAGTCCGACCCCTTGATGGTGTCGTACATGTGCCAGCGCCAGTCATCTTCACCCATGTTGCCCAGCGCGGCACTCATGCCACCCTGCGCTGCCACCGTATGGGAGCGGGTGGGAAACACCTTGGTGATACAGGCTGTACTCAGACCAGAAGCCGCCAATCCCAGCGTGGCCCGCAAGCCGGCACCACCGGCACCGATAACCACCACATCGTAGCTGTGTTCGGTAATCTTGTAATTGCTTGTCATAGATGATCCTGCCTCAAATGGCCAGTTTAAAAACGGCCAGAACGGAAACCAACGCCAGCAAAAAGGCCAAAACGCGAACCAGAATCTGCAAGGCTCGCTCCTGCCAGCGGAGATGGATGTAATCCTCAATAACCACTTGCAGGCCCAGTTGCATGTGATACAAACCGGCAAGCACAAAGGCCAGCAGACCCACGGCCACATGCCACTGGCCAGCCCAGGCACGCAGGGCAGCCGCATCCATGGCTGGCAAACGGGCCAGGGCAAATACCAGCCACAGGGTCAGGGGTGCCAGCAGCACGGCACTGATTCGCTGCATCCACCAGTGATGGGCCCCTTCGTGGGCGCTGCCCAGGCCCTTGGCCCGCTTCAGCGGTTCCTGAAAACTCATGCCGCACCTCCTGCCAGCAACCAGACCAGCGCCGTCAGTACGAAGGTGGCGGCCACGGTCAGCAGGCCGGAACGGGTCACCCCTTCATTGGTCAGGCCCTTGCCCATGTCCCACCACAGATGGCGCAAGCCATTGCACAGGTGATAGACCAGTGCCAGACTCAGCAGAAAAAGCACAATCTTGCCCGACCAGCTGGCCAGCCAACCAAACCACTGCGTATAGACCACCGGCCCTTGCGACAAGGCCAGCAACCAGAAAACCATACCGATCAGGCCAAGAGAGATGGCCACGCCGGAAAAACGATGAAGTATGGACAATGCCATGGTGATCTGCCACCGATACACCTGCAGGTGGGGTGACAAAGGTCTGGAATGCATGATTCAACCCTCGAATGAATGTTGATTCAGAAATCGATACAACGGCCATTTTTTTCCCAGTCACCGAAGCGCACCGGGTCAGGGCCGTCTCGCCCACCTATTTCCCGTGGAGGTTGCGCGGGCTTTTTCTCTTTTTGCGCACCAGGTTTTTGCTGCTCAGCCAATGTTTTTGACTGTTGCGCTTCAAATGCCAAAGACATCCACCTGCTCCCCGAAAAAAGGTGCTTCATTCTACCCTAAAGAGATAGGAAAAGGGCCGAATTTTTGCTGATAGAGATAGATTCAGCGCCGCCGCCAAATCTGTACAAGGTTATTGGCCGGCAGGGTACACGTGGCCAAAGAATGTAGACCAGCCTTCTCAGCCATTTGCCGTACGGCTTCAAGATCCCACACACCACTGGCGGGATCGTGAGCCTTCAGCCAGGTATCAAAACACGCATTGCACGGTGCCATATGCCGCCCGTCAATAAGGAAAGGGCCATACACCAACAGCAAGCCACCCGGTCGCAATACGTGCCCAACACCCTGAAACAGACAGACCACCATCTGCCAAGGCATGATATGCAGGCTATTGGCGGTGAAGACATGGTCCACTGACTCCAGTGGCCATTTTGACTGACAAACATCCAGCACCCCGGGTGACTACAGATTGTCCAGGCCAGCCTCGTCCACCCAAAGCTGCAAACCAGGCAAATGCTCTTCCAGCTCTGTAGGCTGCCAATCCAGATGTGGCAGGGCCTCGGTGCAATAGACTGCATGCTGGCCGGTACCGGTACCGATTTCCAGCAAATTTTTACCGGCAGTGCAATATTTGCGCAACACCTCCAGAATCGGCTGCTTGTTACGCTCGCAGGTTTCCGACCAAGGCTTGGCCATGATTCAAGCTTAGCGTGAATAGACAGGCATTGTGATCACTGACCGTCGCAGGCACAAGCCCCTTTCGACCTATCCAAAATAGGGTATGATTGCCGGTGTTTTCCACACGACCAACTACGACATGGGCAAACAACGCGTACACGCCAGTTCCGATGAATGCACCTTCGGCAAGCCCTGGCTGCACAGCTATCCAGCTGGCATCCCCGAACAAATCGATCTATCCACCTATAACTCGCTTGCGGACCTGCTGGAACAGGGTTTTGAGCAATTCGGCCCGCGCGTGGCCTATGAAAACTTTGGCAAGACGCTGACCTATGCGGAAATCGAGCAAAACAGTCGCGCCTTTGCTGCCTGGCTGCAACAGGCAATCCAACTGCAGAAAGGTGACCGGGTCGCGGTGATGATGCCCAACCTGCTGCAATACCCCATCGCCGTCTTTGGTGTGTTACGGGCCGGCGGGGCGGTGGTCAACACCAACCCGCTGTACACACCACGGGAACTGAAACACCAACTGCAGGATTCCGGCGCGAAAATCATCGTCATCGTGGAGAACTTCGCCCATGTGCTGGAAGAAGTCATTGGCGAAACAGCGGTGGAGCAGGTGATCGTCACCAGCATTGGCGAGATGCTGGGCGCCTTCAAGGGCCGGGTGATCAACTTTGCACTGCGCAAGGTCAAGAAAGCCGTGCCGCCTTGGTCCCTACCCGGCCATGTTCGCTTCGGCGATACCCTGAGCCGGGGCCGCAAGCTGAGCTACCAGCGGCCGGAACTGAACCAGGACGACCTGGCTTTTCTGCAATACACCGGTGGCACCACCGGCGTGGCCAAGGGCGCCATGCTCACCCACCGCAACCTGATCGCCAATGTGCTGCAGGCCGGTGGCTGGCTGCAAACCATCACCCACGGTGACGAGACCATCATCACCGCCCTGCCGCTCTATCACATCTTCGCCCTGACGGCGAATTGCCTGGTGTTCTTCACCCTGGGCGGGCGCAATGTACTGGTAACCAACCCCCGGGACATGAAGGCCTTTGTCAAGCTGTTGTCCAGGACACCCTTCACCGCCATCACCGGCGTCAACACCCTGTTCAACGGCCTGCTCAACACCCCTGGCTTTGAGCAGGTGGATTTCTCCCGCCTGCACCTCACCCTGGGCGGCGGCATGGCGGTACAACGAGCGGTGGCCGAACGCTGGAAAGCCGTGACCGGCTGCACCCTGGTGGAAGCCTACGGCCTGACCGAAACCTCACCGGCCGCCTGCATGAACCCCATGAACCTGGCTGATTACAACGGCAGCATCGGCCTGCCCATTCCGTCCACCGACGCCAGCGTGCAGGACGAGGAAGGCCATTGCCTGCCCCCCGGTGAAACCGGCGAGCTGTGCATTCGCGGCCCGCAGGTAATGAAAGGCTACTGGAACCGCCCGGAAGAAACCGCCAAGGTGCTCGATGAGCACGGCTGGCTGAAAACCGGCGACATCGCCCGCTGGGACGAACAGGGCTATTTCTACATCGTCGACCGCAAGAAGGACATGATTCTGGTCTCCGGCTTCAACGTCTATCCCAACGAAATCGAGGATGTGGCGGTGATGATGCCGGATATCGTCGAAGCCGCCGCCATCGGCATGCC
>JALWTZ010000300.1 GCA_026993285.1 Lysobacterales bacterium
AGTGCGGCATCCATATTGCCCTGTTCCATGAACAGACGGGCGTAGGCCAGATAGAGTTCGGGCTGGTGTTCAGCCAGCGGACCCAGTTTTTCCAGTTCCTGGCTGGCTTGATCCAGCAAACCCAGGCGAATCAGGGCGTGCACCTTGCCAAACCAGGCTTTCAGGTGGTAGGGGTCAAGTGCCAGAACCTCATTGAACAACCCCATGGCTTCGGTCAGCATGTTCAGTTTCAGCAGGGCCTCACCCAGATACAGCCGGCTGTTGATGTGTTGGCTGTCCAGATTGCGGGCCTCTTCCATGGTCTTCAGCCCGTGGGCAATTTCTCCCTGCATGTATTGCGCCAGCCCAAGATGAGCGAGATATTCCGCTTCCTCTGGCTGTTGAGACACCGCTTGTTGAAACAACTCGATACTTTTGCCGAACTGGCATTGTTTGAGACGAATATATCCCAGCAACAGCAGCCGATCCGGATGGTTTCTCAAGGCCGCGTTGGCCAAGAGCTGTTCAGCGGGCTTGTATGCACCCTGGTTGATCAGCTGGCTGGCTTGCTGAAGGTTCTGTTCGATCAGGTTCATGAACGGGTTTTCGGCGTCCCTGTGCTTTACTTGAGCAATTGCTCCAGCGTTTTGCGGGTCTGGGCTTCCACGGCTGCGGGTGAATCCCCTTCGCGTCGCTGGTATCGGATCTGGCCATCCGGAGCAATGACAAACAGGGCGGGAGTGCCTTTCACACCGTAGAGCGCGGCTACTTTCTCACCATCGATCAGCACGGGAAATTCATAGTCGTGATCGAAAAGATAGGCCAGGGCGTCACCGGTTTCCCAGACATTGATGGTGTAGAAGGTCACGCCCTTGTTTCTGTAATCGTTGTACACCCGCTGAAATCCGGGCATCAGCTTGTGGCAAAACGGGCACCAGCTTGCCCAGAAAAACAGGACAGTCGGTTGCTGTTGCTGGTTCTGGTTGTAATGAACCGTATCTCCCCAGGCATCCTTGAGGGCCCATTCCAGGGGTGGATTGCTGGCCATGGCAGTAGGCAGATAACAGCAGGTCAGCAAAAAAATGATCAACAGCTTTTTCATGATTTTCTCCCTATGCGTGGACACGGATTGTCTTTGATTCAACGTTGGGCGTCCAGTGGGGATTGACTTGTTTTGTCAAAGTATCAATGATGCAGGCTTTCTTGGGTTTCAGAAAGGATGGGTGTTATGTACAAGTATCGATTGGTTCGTAACCTGCTGTGTGCGGGTGTTTTTATCTTTTCCCCCGCGCTTGTCCGGGCAGCGGATGCACAAATGCAACGGTGCTTGGGCATAGCAGACAGTCTGAAACGCCTGGATTGTTTTGAGAAACTGGCTCGTAGCCGAAATGATACCGATGTGATCACCGCACCAGCCAGCCAGCCGGCTGCCGCCACACCGAAGGCAGGCATTCGAGCACCCCAGCAACCGGCCGTGATATCACCACCCCGGCAAGGCATGACCCAGGTTGTACCCGGCAAATCAGACATTGAACGTTGGCAGGTGGCCGTTGCCGTTGACCCCATTCAAGGTGGGGCGCAGGTGACATTGCGCAACAAGGCGGTCAAGGGGCGCAATCAGTACGCGGTACCGGTGGAGTTGCGTCTGCAATGTAAACGTGGGCAGGCAGAGGCCTGGTTGCTCTGGCGAGAACCCATGGTCAAGGGGGAAGTGCCGGTTTTGCTGTTCGATGGCAAGAATGTGGGAGTCGCCTCTGAAGACTGGCGTATGGACGACAAGGGAGAAAACTGGCGTTATGTTGGTGATTTTGCCCACTTGATGACCGCCTTGTCCAGCCACGCAGAAGCCAGTGCCCGAGTACAGGTGATGGAAGAAAATATCGGTTTTGAGGATGATGTCATCAACGCCTGGTTCAACCTTGCTGGCGCCAAATTCGCACTCAACCCATTGAAAAAAGCCTGCTTCTGAATTCGCCATGCCCGCCCTGGCGGGAAGCGGGGCGGGGAGCTAGTTGTGATCTTCCAGTGATGCTTCGTTGAACTCCTCAATCTGGTAATACTGGATGCTCACATCGGCTCCCCAGTAGTCCTGGGGCAGGCCGGCAGCCTGCTTGAGCTGTGCCAGAAACTCCCTGGGTGTACCAAACTGTTGCCAGACAGAGGGCAGGAAGGTGCTGCGTCTGGGGCCGGCATTGAAGACAACCCCGGTACCGCTTTGCAGCTGCTCCAGCAGTTGCTTCTCGCTGTCAAAGGAAATGGGGTGCAGATCGCCCAGTACGGCTACATGTATGTCAACCCGTTGGGCTTCCAGCGGGCTGAGTGGTGCATAGCGCGGGTCTCGAAAGGCCGCATTGTAGGCGTTTTCAGCCACATTTTCCGCCAGCGGTTGGTTGGCTTTCAGGCTGCCCACGCAACCACGCATGCGCTGGTTGATGAACAGGCTGACAAATGAACTGCGGTGTTGCTGCAGGCTTTCCGGAAACTGGTCCAGCTTCAGGGGGAGTTGGCCGGCATAACGCAAGCCATGCAGGATGCTGTCATGGGCAACTTGCAACAACAGCCGTTTTTCCTGTGTGCTCAGCATGGAAAATCTCCTGGAGTTTTCCATAGCCTACTGGCTGTGCGCCATTCTGGCAAACCGCCCCTGTTGGAGCGGTTTGCCGCTGGGGATCATTCCTCAAAGCCGTCACGAAACAGCCAGCGGCTGAAATCCAGAAAGACTACCACGGGGTCATGGTCGGCAGCTCGGTAGGGGGCTGGACTGTACAGGCTGGCACAGGGTTCTCCCGTTTCGCAAATGCCATTGCCATTGCTGTCCGTGTTGCTGTTAAGTTCATAACCACTGAAGGCGGGTTCATCCGCATTGATGTGCCAGATGGAGACACCGGTGATGGCGGGCTTGAGACGGCGGTCGGCCAGGGCATAATCCAGATACCCCCTGCGGCCCTGGTATTGGTAGGACCAGGCTGGTTGTTCCTCAGCCAGTTGTGTCTGGTGCAGATCAATCAGTCCATTGGCCTGGTAGGCCTGTATGGGGTCTTCCTGGGCATAGCTGTTCATGTCGCCGAGCAGCAGATAGCCACGGTGCAGTGGATCGCCGTTGTGGTCATACAGCGCACCTGAGCGAATGGCATTGGCCAGCGCCGTGGCCGCAGCAGTGCGGGTGGCATTCCAGTTGCCTTGCCCATCTCCCTGATCAGCATCGGCACCACTGCCGCTTCCGCCCTTGGATTTCAGGTGGGTTGTCACCACGGTGAAATGCAAGCCGGTTTGCACCTCTTCGAAAGTCTGTGCAAGTGCCGGACGGTTGCGGGAAGTGTCGTAGGCGGAATCGATGCTTTCGTTCATGATGCGGGCATCACCCACCGGAATGACGGAGCCAGGACAGTAGACCAGACCTACCTGGATGGCATCCGTACCCAGTTTTCCGTTGGTGCCCAGCAGGTTGGCTGGTGGCGTGATAAAAGCATACTGGCAGCTGCTATTGGCATTCGCATTCAGGCTGCTGACCAGTTCGGCGATGGCCGACTGGCTGCCGTAACCGTCATTTTCCAGCTCGGACAGGCCGTAGATGTCTGCTTTCAATTGTTCCATGGCCGAAAGGATGCGGGCCTTTTGCCGGTTGAACTCTTCAGCACTGGTTGCCCCGCGCGGGTTGCTGCTGAAATCTCCAGCGCCATCTCCATTGAAGAAATTTTGCAGATTGAGGCTGACGATTTTCAGACCACTGTCGGTATCGGGCGCTGACTTGCGTGGGTTGGCATTGCTGTTGAAGCCTGTGGTTTCCACCGGTTCGAACAGGTATTGACCAAAGCTGTAGGTCAGTACACCGAACCAGTTGCTGAAGGTGTAGCCGACACGCAGGGGGTTGCCGGCAGAAAGCGGGCTGCTGGCGGAAGGCCAGAGAATGGGCCAGTTGTAGCTGCCACTCTGGCCATCATCAAACCGCAGAACCGAGCGCTGGTTCAGTGCTTCCACAGCCTGGGCATCGGCACCGGGTGCCGCCACGGCAGTGGGTTGCATCAAGGGTTGCGGGCTGGCCTCGAATTGGCCGTATTGGTAGAGATCATAGGTGTTGTTCACGCTCAGAGTCTGGCCAACATGCATCAGCATGCCTTCCGCGGCTTCCAGGTCGCTCGGATCATTCAAAGGCAGGGTCAGCTCGTATGGCGTAACGGGAATCTGGCTGATCGGTGTGCCGCTGCCGTCCTGGCATTCCTGTACGGTAATACTGTCTCCCAGCTCGGTCAGGTTGTAGTACTCGGATACCGTACCGGTCACCCGAACCTGATCGCCCACATCCACATTGACCGGGTTGCTGCCGGTGTAGACAAAAATCCCTTCGGATGTGAGCAGGTCGCTATCTTCATCGCTGGTTTCTTCCTGCACGAAAAAGCCGCCCA
>JALWTZ010000301.1 GCA_026993285.1 Lysobacterales bacterium
GCGCGGCCTGCAGGCGGGCCTGGCTGGACTGCCGCAGGCCCGCCTGTTTCTGCCGCAGCAATTCCAGGCGCAGACGGGCCTTTTCACTGTCAATGCGGGAAGCCACCTGCTGTTGCATCAGCTTTTCATGGGCCTGCCAGTCCAGTTCGGCCATGGCCAGGTCGGATTCCACCTGCTGCCGCTGGCTGCTGACATCGGCCTGTACCATCAAGGCATCAGCCTGTGCCTGGCGCAAATTGAACAGGGCCTGCTGGTATTCGTCTTCCAGTTGCGGGTTGACCAGGCGCATCAGCACCGTATCCGCCTGCACCTGCGCCCCCGGCTCCACCAGCACCTGCTCGATGGTGCCGCCACTGCTGGCCAGCAACCAGTGCTCGGCCTCCGGTTGCAGCGCCCCCACACCACTGACCCGTACCACCAGATCCCCCCGGCGAACCTGGGCAATATCCAGCTGCTCCAGGGCCAGCTCCGGCACCGGGCGTACAAAGGCGCGCACACCCCAGATGGACAGGGCCAGCAGCGGTATAAGCAGCAGCCCGCCTTTCCAGCCTCGCATCACGATACGCTCAGGGCCGGGAAGCGGGCGGTTCCGCTGGCCTGACCTGCAATACCCGCAGCGCCGGCCCCTGAGGCAGGGCGCGGATTTGCTGCAGATAAGCTTCCACCTGCTCGCAGATGGCACAATTTTCTGCCGCCGGGTCCATGGTCAACACCACCACCAGCCCCCTTTCGCTCACCGACCAGTCCGTCACACCAGCCAGCGCTTGCAATGTGCCCGTCAAGGCCGGATCGGGCCGCCCGGGCAAATGCGGAATCTTGTCGGCCTTGGTGGCAATGGAGTTGAGCAGGTCATAGGGATTGCCATGACCACCGCCGGCGCGGGCTACAAACCCGGCACTGTTGAACAGAAAGACCTGCGGCACGCTCTGGCCCAGCCCCTGACGGGAAAGATCATCAAAACCGATGGCGGGCTGGCCTGCCTGAACGGCAAAAGTGAGAAACAGAGCAATCATCAACGCCTTCATGCAAAATCCTTGATCCTTTGGCTGTTCTTCCTGCGTTCTGACCACGGCCGGGATGACGCAGAAAGCAGACTGAGAACCTGCACCCGCCGTGGGTGGCAGCATCTTAGCAAGCCCCAGCATTCAGAATGTGTAAACATCCCGAAAAGCGGAAGTTAAACCAGCAGCATGCTGGCCCAGCTTGAACAACAGAATGACGGAAAACAAGCCACCCAAATCATTCATCTATCAGCACAGGTTTTGAGTGAGCGGTTTTTCGTAGATCAAGGCGCACGGGCTGAATCGCGAGGGAGCGTACAGCCAGTACGTGACCGAGTGAGGCAGCACGTGCAACGCAGAGATACGGAAAACAAGCCACCCAAACCATTCATCTATCAGCACAGGTTTTGAGTGAGCGGTTTTTCGTCAAGCAAGGCGGAGGGGGTAAGTGAGGAGGGAGCATACATCAAAGTATGTGACCGACGAGCGCACCCCCTCCAACGCAGCATGACGGAAAACAAGCCGCCCGAATGCCCTGACCTCCAGCACAGGTTTTGAGCGAGCGGTTTTTCGTAGATCAAGGCGCACGGGCTGAATCGCGAGGGAGCGTACAGCCAGTACGTGACCGAGTGAGGCAGCACGTGCAACGCAGAGATACGGAAAACAAGCCGCTCAAAACCAGCTTGCCGAACCCGTGTTGCTTTCGTATGCTCCAGACAAACCCACATCGGAGAAGCGATCATGATTGCCATCGGAGATCCTGTACCGGATATCGCCCTGCCCGCAACGGGTGGGCAAAGCCTGTCGCCGGCTGATTTCAAGGGCCGCTGGCTGGTGTTGTATTTCTACCCACGGGATGCCACCCCCGGCTGCACCCAGGAGGGGCAGGATTTTCGCGACCACTACCCGGCCTTTCAGGCGCTGAACTGCGAGATTCTCGGTGTTTCGCGTGATTCAGTGAAGAAGCACGAGAACTTCAAGGCCAAGCACGGCTTTCCCTTTGAGTTGCTGGCCGATGAGGAGGAGAAACTCTGCCAGGCCTTCGACGTGATCAAGGAAAAGAACATGTACGGCCGCAAGGTGATGGGCATCGAGCGCAGCACCTTTCTCATCGACCCGGAAGGCATGCTGCGCCATGAATGGCGCAAGGTGAAGGTCAAGGGCCATGCGCAAGCGGTACTGGAACAGCTGAAGGCCCTGCAATGAAGCGGCTGTATGTACTGGATACCAATGTGCTGATGCACGACCCGACCTCGATTTTCCGATTCGAGGAGCATGATATTTTCCTGCCCATGATCGTGCTGGAAGAGCTGGACCACGGCAAGAAGGGCATGTCGGAAGTGGCGCGCAATGTGCGCCAGGCCAGCCGTTTTCTCAACGACATGCTGGAAGGGGCCGGCCACGCACAGATTGAACAGGGCCTGCCCATACAGATGCCCGAAGGGCTGAACCTGCGCCTGCCGGAAGAGCGTGGCCGCCTGTTCTTCCAGACCCACGCCTTGAAAAACGGTGATACGCCAGACAATGCCCTGCTGGACGACCGCATTCCCGACAACCGCATTCTGCACACCGCCCTGGCCCTGCAAAAGGCCCGTACAGACCGGGAAGTGGTGCTGGTCAGCAAGGATATCAACCTGCGCATCAAGGCCACCATCGCCGGCCTGCCGGCGGAGGATTACCACAACGACCGGGCACTGGACGACCTCAGCCTGCTTTACACCGGCGCGCGGGCACTGGCTCCGGATTTCTGGCAGCAACTGGAAAAAGTGGAATCCTGGAGCGATCAGGGACGTACCTGGTACCGCATTCGCGGGGATTTCCACGAGTGGTATCCCAATCAATGCATTTATGTGGACGAGGAAAACGGCATGGAAGCGCTGGTGCATGAAGTCAGCGATCATCAGGCCGTAATCCGGGTGGCGGATGACTACCGCCACGAGCAACATTCGGTATGGGGCATCATGGCCCGCAACCGGGAACAGAATTTCGCACTCAATCTGCTGATGGACCCGGACATCGACTTCGTCACCCTGCTGGGCACCGCCGGCACCGGCAAGACCCTGCTTTCCCTGGCCGCGGGCCTGGCCCAGACCCTGGATGACAAGCGCTATCTGGAAATCATCATGACCCGCGCCACCGTGCCCGTGGGCGAGGACATCGGCTTTCTGCCGGGCACCGAAGAGGAAAAGATGACGCCCTGGATGGGAGCGCTCACCGACAACCTGGAAGTGCTGCACCAGAACAGCGAAGGCGGTGAATGGGGGCGCATGGCCACCCATGACCTGCTGGCCAGCCGGGTGAAGGTACGCTCGATGAATTTCATGCGCGGGCGTACCTTCCTCAACCGCTGGCTGATCATCGACGAGGCACAGAATCTGACACCCAAGCAGATGAAAACCCTGCTCACCCGCGCCGGCCCTGGCAGCAAGGTCATCTGCATGGGCAATATCGCCCAGATCGACACCCCCTACCTGACCGAAACCACCTCTGGCCTGACCTATGTGGTCGACCGTTTCAAATCCTGGAAACACGGTGGCCATATCACCCTGGTTCGGGGGGAACGCTCGCGGCTGGCCGATTACGCTTCCGAGATCCTGTGAGCCAACAATGAACCCCCGGGAAACCGCTGCAGAGTATGCCGCCATCGACCTGGGCTCCAACAGCTTCCACCTGCTTCTGGCCCGGGAAGAACACGGTGAACTGGTGTTTGTGGACCGGGTGAAGGAAATGATCCGGCTGGCTGCCGGGCTCAACAGCAAGGGGGAACTGTCCATGGATGCCCGCAGGCGGGCCCTGCAGTGCCTGCTGCGTTTTCGTGAAAGGCTGCGTGGCATTCCGGCGGAACATATCCGCGCGGTGGGTACCAACACCCTGCGCAATGTACGTGATCGCGGGCGTTTTCTGCACCAGGCCGAGGACGCCCTTGGCCATGAAATCGACATCATCTCCGGTCAGGAAGAAGCCCGGCTGATCTTTCTCGGGGTCTCACGAGTCTTGCCCACCGAAAAAAAACGCCATTTGCTGATGGACATTGGTGGCAGCTCCACCGAGCTGGTGCTGGGCAAACACGGCAAACCCGTACAACTGGAAAGCCTGGAATTCGGCTGCGTACGCATCACCCGCAAGTTTTTCCCCGACCAGCGGCTGTCACAACAGCGCTTTGTGGATGCCTGCACCCACGTGGCCCTGCGCACACAGGAGATTGCGCACGAGTTCAGTACGGAAAGCTGGGATGAGGCCATCGGTTCATCCGGCACCATCAAATCCACCGCGCGCATGCTCAAGGAAACCGGCATCGAGCCGGACGGCAGCCTCACACCGGATGGCATACAGGCGCTGGCCCTGCACATGCTGGATTTTGGCCATATCGACAAGATCC
>JALWTZ010000302.1 GCA_026993285.1 Lysobacterales bacterium
TCAGCGACCGGGAAGGCCGGCCGGTGCTGGCGGATGTGCTCTCCCTGCCGGGTTACCGGGTGGCCGGGCGGCTGGACCGGGATTCCGAGGGGCTGTTGCTGCTGACCCGTGATGGCCGCCTGCAGGCACGCATCACCGAGCCGCGCCACAAGTTGCCCAAGACCTATCTGGTGCAGGTGGAAGGGGTGCCGCGAGCGGAACAGCTGGAACGACTGCGCAAGGGGGTGAAGCTGAAGGACGGCATGACCCGCCCGGCTCAGGTGCGCCTGCTGGCCGGCAAGCCCGGCTGGCTCTGGCCGCGCACGCCGCCGGTGCGTTTTCGCAAGCGGGTGCCCACCCACTGGCTGGAACTGACCCTGACCGAAGGGCGCAACCGGCAGGTGCGGCGCATGACGGCGGCGGTGGGTCTGCCCACCCTGCGCCTGATCCGCAGCCGCATCGGGGCCGTGGGCCTGGACGGGCTGGCGCCCGGACAATGGCGTGCGCTGGAAGCGGATGCGCCCTGGGGTGGCACGGGTTCTCAGACCCGGTAGGCGATGGCCTTCATGGTATCGGCCATGAATTTCATGCCGCGCCGCACCGGCTTCGGCAGGGGCAGGCCGCCCAGTGCCTCGGCCATGTTCGCGTGGCGGATTTCGTCTTCCTTCATCTGCTCCAGAATGGCGCGGTCACAGTCGTCGCCCTCGGGTAGTTGCCGCAGGTGTTCGTCCAGATGCGCTTCCACCTGGTTTTCCGTCTCGATGACAAAACCCAGCGACCAGCGGTCACCGGCAATGCCGGCCGCCGCGCCAATCAGCCAGGACTGGGCGTACCACAGGGGGTTGAGGTAGCTGGGGCGGTCGTTGAGTTCATCCAGCCGTCGCTGGCACCAGTAGAGGTGGTCGGTTTCTTCCTCGGCGGCCCGCTTCATCTTGCTGCGCACCCGGTCGTCACGGGCGGTGGCGGCCTGGCCGTGGTACAGCGCCTGGGCGCAAACCTCGCCGGTATGGTTGATGCGCATCAGGCCGGCCACATGGCGGCGGTCGTTTTCTTCCAGCACCGGGCAGGCCTTGCCGTCGGCGGGGTAGGGGCGAGGGGTGCGCGGTGCCGGGGCCAGCGCGGTGCGCAGGGCCTGGTCCAGTTGAATGAGGATGCGGTCGGTCAAAGTGTACATGCGGGGTTTTCCTCCTGCAGGCTGCGTAGCCATGATAACGGATGTTGTACCGGCAGATCCCTGCCCTGTTGGTAGAGGCCGGCCCGCAGGTGCAGGGCACAGCCGATATTGCTGCTCAACAGCAGATCCACCGTCTCCAGTGCTTCCAGCAAGGGTTGGCGCAGGGCGGCGGCGCGTTCGGGAAAGCGCAACATATGGGCGCCACCGGCACCACAACAGCCGCTGTCCAGCACGAGTACGGGCTTCTGGCAGTGCTGTTCCACATACTGGCGCAGCGCCCGTGCCGCCTCGGGCTGTTGTCGCAGGCTGCAGGGCAGGTGCAGCGCCAGCCGGCGGCTTTCCCGCAGGCGGGGGGCGGGCAGTTGCCCAACCAGCCAGTGGAAGGCTTCTTTCACGGGCAGGGTATTGTTCAGTGGCTCCAGCATGGGCGCGCAGCCGCTGGCGCTGTAGAGCAGGATGTCAGCCCGGCCCTGGAAGGCCCGGCGGTTTTTCTCGGCCATCTGCCGGGCGGTTTCGCGCTGACCGGCGTGCTGGTGCAGGGCGCCGCAGCAGCCCTGCGAGGGTGTATCGGCGATGCTGTAGCCGGCCTGCTGAATCAGCCAGCGGGTATCCGCCAGGGTCTTGCCATCGGCCCAGCGCGCCACACAGCCGAGAAACAGTGCCACCCGACCACGGGGCCGGGCCGGTGGCTGATCCCGGGGTGGGCAGGGGTCGCTGGGTGGGAAGCCCCGTGACAGCAGCCAGGGGCGGGCCAGCGGCAGGATCGCTGCCGCAAGCTTCAGCCGCAGGGGGCTTTTCACCAGGCGCAGCAGCCAGCGTTCGCTGGCCGGCAACCGGGGCGGGTGCCGGCTGCGGCTGCGTTCCAGCAGTTGGGCGTATTGCACCCGTGAAGGGCACATGGACTGGCATTGCCCGCAGCCCAGGCAATGGTCGCGGGCTTTGAGCAGGCTGGCATCCGCGGTGTCCTGGCTGGCCATGGCCTGCATGGCGGTGATGCGCCCGCGCGGGCTTTCCGTTTCCAGCCCGGTGAGCGCGTAGGTGGGGCAGACGGCGCTGCACAGGCCGCAGCGTACACACTGGTCGCTCAGTGCCAGGATGGACTTCGGGGTATCATGCGCCACAGTGTGTCATCGCGAGTATGAGGAACATGTCATTCTATCAGCGCCATATTTTTTTCTGTACCAACCGGCGGGAGAACGAACCGGCCCGCCCCGGCTGCGCCGCCTTCGGCGCGGTGGAGGCCCGTGCCCATGCCAAGGCGCGCATTCTTGAACTGGGGCTGGCCCGCCCCGGCCAGGTGCGGGTCAATACCGCCGGCTGCCTGAACCGCTGCGCCCTGGGGCCGGTGTGCGTGGTCTATCCGGAAGGGGTCTGGTATCGCTACGAGAACCGGCAGGATGTGGATGAAATCATCGACCGGCATCTGAAAAAGGGCGAGATCGTGGAGCGCTTGCGACTGACGGATCATGGCCGCCCTTGATATTGCGCTTGAGTTTTCTCTATCAAAATGGATAGAGTAGGCACACTGAAACATCACACCCAAGGGGGAAATCATGGAAACACCGCAACCACCACAACCGCCGGAATCACCCAATCCGGAACCACCACTGATGCCTTCGGAGCCACCCGCGGCGGAAGCTGTTTTGCGTGGCCCGGTCAGTGTGCCGGCCGGGCGGGGCTTGAGCTGGCTGACCGATGCCTGGGCCTATTTCACCAACAACCCGCTGGTTTGGGTTGTACTGGTGATTGTGCTGTTTGTTATCCAGCTGGCGCTGAGCCTGATTCCCATACTGGGCTCCCTGGCGCAGATCCTGCTCGCGCCTATCTTTGCCGGCGGCCTGATGCTGGGCTGCAAGGCCATTGACGAGGGCGGCACCATCCAGTTCAATCACCTGTTTGCCGCCTTCGACCAGTACGCCGGCAAATTGGCACTGGTGGGGGCCATCTATCTGGGGGCCTTGATTGTGGCCATGTTGGCAGCCGGTGTGCTGGCCATGGTGTTTGGCATGGGCGGCGGGCTGATGGCCGGCCTCACTTCCATGGGCGATCCGGATGTGGGTGGTGCGGTGGCCACTGGTGCGGCGGCTACGGGCATGCTGTTTTTCATGCTGCTCATGCTGGCCCTGATGCTGCCGGTGATCATGGCCTATTACTTCGCGCCTGTATTGGTGGTGATGCATGGCCTGGAGCCACTGGAGGCGATGAAACTGAGTTTTTCGGGCTGCCTGAAAAATGTGGTGCCCTTCCTGCTCTATGGCATTGCCGTACTGGTGGCCGGCATCATTGCCGCCATTCCCCTGGGCCTGGGCTTTCTGGTGCTCATGCCCATGATCATCGCTTCGATGTATATCGCCTACAAGGACATCTATCTGGCCATCTGAGCCCTGGCAATCCTGCAAGAAAAAAGCCGGCTTGTTGCCGGCTTTTTTCTTGAATGGGCCTGTCGCGCTCAGCTGTTGTCGAAGCGCGGCAACTGCCCGGCCTTGTACTTAGCCCAGTAGTCGTCCAGTTCCCGCTTGACCACCGGTGCCAGCAGGTAGAGCCCGATCACATTGGGCAGGGTCATGATGAAGATCATCGCATCGGAGAAATCCACCACCGGCTGCAGGTTCATGGAAGCGCCGATGACCACGAAAGCCAGGAACATCAGCTTGTAGATGGTTTCGTTGCGCTTGCCTTCCCCCACCAGGTAAGTCCAGCTCTTCAGGCCGTAGTAGGACCAGGAAATCATGGTGGAGAAGGCGAACAGCACCACGGCCAGGGAAAGCACATAGGGGAACCAGGGCAGGGCGGTGGCGAAGGCGCGTGAGGTCAGTTCCACCCCGGAGGTACTGGCGGTGGGGTCGTAGGAACCGGTGATGATGATCACCAGCGCGGTGATGGTGCAGACCACGATGGTATCCACAAAGGGCTCATACAGCGCCACCATGCCCTCGGTAACCGGGTGGTTGGTCTTCACCGCGGAGTGGGCGATGGATGCCGATCCCACGCCGGCTTCGTTGGAGAAGGCGGCCCGCTTGAAACCGGTGATCAGCACGCCGACCATGCCACCGGCAATACCTTCTGGGCTGAAGGCGCCGGAGAAGATCTGCCCGAAGGCATCTGGAATCATCGGGTAGTTGAAGCCGATCACAATCAGGCCGGTACTGATGTAGAGAATGCCCATGAAGGGCACGATCTTTTCCGTCACCCGGGCAATGCTCTTGATACCGCC
>JALWTZ010000303.1 GCA_026993285.1 Lysobacterales bacterium
TCCACCACTCGGGTATCCCGGAGAAAATTCTGCCCGAAGCGTTTGCGTGGCTGGTGCTTTTTCATGCCGTACCCGCCATGCGCGCGGCCTGTTGCAGCGCCAGCAGAAAGCTGTCCGTGCGGGCCAGGCCGCTGCCGGCCAGTTCCAGTGCCGTGCCGTGATCCACCGAAGTGCGGATGATGGGCAGGCCCAGGGTGATGTTGATGGACTGGCCGAAGCCGGCGAACTTCAGCACCGGCAGGCCCTGGTCGTGATACATGGCCAGAAAGGCATCGGCCTGTTGCAGCAGGGAAGGCTGAAAGGCGGTATCCGCCGGCAGTGGCCCGGTCAGGTGCATGCCCTGCTGGCGCAGGGTTTCCAGCACGGGCTCGATGATGCGGATTTCCTCATCCCCCAGATGCCCGCCTTCGCCGGCGTGGGGGTTCAGCCCCAGCACCACGATATGCGGTTCCGGGCAGTGAAAACGCTGTTGCAGGTCGTGGTGCAGCACTTCCAGCACCCGCCGCAGGCCTTCCGGGGTGAGGGCATCGGCCACGGCCCGCAGGGGCAGGTGGGTGGTGGCCAGGGCCACGCGCAGGGTTTCATTGGCCAGCATCATCACCACCTGTTCCGTGTTGCAACGGGCCTGGAGAAACTCGGTATGGCCGGTGAAGGGAATACCCGCCTCGTTGATGATGCCCTTGTGCAGCGGGCCGGTGACCAGCGCGGCGGCCTCCCCGTGCAGGCAGGCGTCGCAGGCGGCCTCCAGCGTGCGCAGCACATACTCGGCATTGGCCGGGTTCAGTTGGCCGGGCTCGGCGGGGGCTGGCAGGGGCACGGGGTGAATTTCCAGCGCGCCGGGGCCCGTGGGCTGGCCGGGTTCCACAAATCGCAGCGGCAGGCCCAGCCGGCGGGCACGGTCATGCAGCAGGTCGGGGTCGGCATAGGCGCGCAGCCGCCCCGGCAGCGGTTGCTGCAGCAACTGTACCAGCAATTCCGGGCCGATGCCGGCCGGTTCGCCGGGGGTGACGGCCAGCAGCGGCCCGTTCATGGCAACCGGATCGCCTTACTGGCCGAGATCCACCAGATAACGCACATAGGCCTCGTCCCGCAACTGGCGGAGAAAGTTTTCCACCTCGTATTCGGCCTTGCGCTCGCGGATGGCCTGCATGGCCTGGGAACGGGTGAAATCCTGCGTGCGGTCGCGCTCGCGCCGGTCCAGCAGTTTCATGATATGCCAGCCCAGGGAAGTGCGGAACGGCTCGGAATACTCGCCTGGCTGCAGTTTTTCCAGGGTTTCCCGCACCTTGCCGCCAAAGCTTTCCAGTGGTTGCCAGTCCATGTCGCCGCCCACCGAGGCGGAAGACTTGTCATCGGAAAATTTCTTGGCCAGTTCGGCAAAATCCTTGCCTTCCTGCAATTGCTGGTAAATGTTCTGGATCTGGCTATAGGCCTCGTCACCTGAAGTGAGGTCATCCACCTTCACCAGAATGTGCTGTGGGTGAATTTCCTTGACAATATGCTGGGCCTTGCGGGTTTCGACCAGCTTGATCAGGTGCAGGCCACCGGGGCCGCGCACCGGTTCGGAAACTTCACCGGCCTTCATCTTGCTCAGCTGGTCCACCATGGACTGCGGCAGCTTGCTGGCCGGCCGCCAGCCCAGATCACCGCCTTTCAGTGCCGTCTGGCCTTGCGAGTAACTGACTGCCGCCTCGGCAAAATCCATGCCTTCGGCAATTTTCTGCCGGATCATCTGGATTTTTTCCACGGCTGCCCTGGCTTCTTCCGGGCTGGGATTGCCGGGCAGCGAAACGAGAATATGGGCCAGATGAAACTCTTCATCCTGGCCCTTGTGTTGTTCCAGAAACAGGTCGATCTCGCTGTCGGTCACGTCCACCTTGGCCCGCGCCACCCGCTGGCGCAGCCTGCCGATGATCAGCTCGTTGCGGATGTTCTGCAGAAAATGGTTGAAGTTCACTCCATCGGCTTCCAGTGCCTGGCGCAGTTGCGCCACCGTCAGGCCGTTGCGTTTCGCCACGCCACGCACGGCCTTGTCCACCTCCTCGTTGCTCACGCGGATGCCGCTCATCTCTGCCCGTTGCACCTGCAGCTTGGTGTTGATGAGTTGATCCAGCACCTGTTGGGTCAATACCTCGTCCGGCGGCAGGGGGGTATTCTGCGTTTTCAACCGCAGCACCACCTCCTTCTTGGCCTGATCCAGCTCGGATTGCAGGATGATGTCCTCCTCCACCTGCACCAGAATACGGTCCAGCAACTGGGGCTTGGCCCAGGTGGACAAGGGAAGCAACAACAGAACCAGCAAAAGCTGCCGGGCAATGGATTTCATGGGGATCTCTCTTGTAGGTCAGTCATTCAACGGGCGCAGTGTAGCAAATTCGGTGTTAGCAGGTCGTAGCTTTCTCCGGGGTGCCGGGCCGATATGAAAAAAGAAGAAAAAACATGACACATGAGCAGCCATTTTCCCGATAGACAAGATGAAGGCCATATTTTTCATGGGAGGCAAGCACAATGAAACGTATTTTTCTGTTACTGGCTGTATGGTTGTCCGCTACCGTTCAGGCCGAGCCGTTCACCTATCAGGGCACGCTCAGTGAAAGCGGCGCTCCGGCCGACGGCAGCTATGATTTTCTCTTCAAGCTCTATGACGGCAGTGACCCCAACACCGCCACGCTGAAGGGCAGCGCCGTGCCGGTGGATGACCTGCCGGTGAGCGATGGCGTGTTCACCGCCACCATTGACCCCGGCATTTTGTTCGATGGCACGCCGCTGTGGCTGGAAGTGAGTGTGCGCCCCGGCAACAGTACCGGTGGCTACACCCAGCTGTTGCCGTTGCAGGCCATCACCGCCGCGCCGGAGGCGCAGGTGAGCCTTTCGGTGGTGGCCGATGCCATCGGCAGCGCGCAGATCGCCGACGGCAGCATTGCCAACGCCGACCTGGCCTCGGGCAGTGTTACCACCATCAAGCTGGCCAACCAGAGTGTCACCACGGCCCGGCTGGCGGATGACAGCGTGACCACGGCCAAGCTGGTGGATGGCAATGTCACGGCTGCCAAGCTGGCCAGCGACGCGGTGGACAGCAGCAAGGTGGCCGATGGCAGCATTACCGATGCTGACCTGGCCGGTGGTATCGACCCGGCCAAGATTGCCGGCACGGCCTGGACACAGGCCGGCAACAGCCCGGCCGCGGGGGCCTTTCTGGGCACCAACAATACCGAGCCGCTGGAGCTTCGCGTCAATGGCAAGCGGGTGGGGGTGATTACGGATGCTGTGGATGGCAGCAACCATGCACCCAATGTGCTGCTGGGTGCGGAGAACAATGTGATTGACCCTGCTGTAGCTGGCGCAACCATTGGTGGGGGTGGTGGTGATCCAGCCAGTACCAGTTGCGGGGATGGCAGCCAGCCTTGTGTCAATACGGTTTTGGGTGATTATGGCACTGTGTCCGGCGGTAAGGGCAATTATGCCAGCGGTGGGTATGCCTCGGTCAGCGGCGGGTATTCCAACACCGCCAGCGGGCTTTATGCCACGGTCGGCGGCGGGCGTTCCAACACCGCCAGCGGGGATAATGCCACGGTCGGCGGCGGGGGTTACAACACCGCCAGCGGGACTAGAGCCACGGTCGGCGGCGGGTATTCCAACACCGCCATCGTTTGGCGTTCCACAGTCGGCGGCGGGGGTTACAACACCGCCAGCGGGTATGCTGCCACGGTGCCGGGTGGGGCCAATAACCAGGCGGGTGGTCACAACAGCCTTGCAGCCGGGTACTATGCCACAGTTCGTAACAATGATTCTTCCAGTGCTTACTACAGCGGCGATAGCGACGGCGATGAAGGCACCTTTATCTGGGCCGATTCCACCATTGCCCGTTTTATCTCCACCGGCCCCGACCAGTTTCTGGTGCGGGCCAATGGCGGCGCCTGGTTTGGGCAAACACCGTCATCCGGTGATTTCAGCCCGGACCTGAGCAATGGCTATTTTCATATCGTGGCCGATGGCCAGACAGACCTGATTCTGGGCGGTAGCAGCAATACCGATACCAACGATGATGGCATCTTGTCTTCCGACCCGCGTTATCCGGGCAGTGACCTGATTATCAACAGCAATGACGAGATCACCTTCTACCTCAATAACGACAATACCAGCGGTGAAAGCTCCGGCTTTGCCATCGTTGACCGGGAGAGCAGCACCACGGTATTTGTGGTGCACGATACCGGCAACGCCACCCTGGCCGGCACGCTGACGCAGAACTCCGACCGCGACAACAAGGAACGCATCGAGGCCATCGACCCGCAAGCGGTACTGGCCAAACTCGCGGCACTGCCCCTGTACCGCTGGTCGTACAAGGGGGAGCAGGCCCGCCATATCGGCCCCATGGCGCAGGATTTCCACGCGGCCTTTTGCCTGGGCGATACCGACAAGGGCATCGCCATGGTGGACCCGGACGGCGTGGCCCTGGCCGCCATTCAGGCCGTGGCGCGGGAAAACCAGGCGCTGCAGGCAAAGGTAGATCAGCAGCAACAGCAACTTACCCGGCAACAGCAACAGCTGGCCCTGCTGCAGGCTGACCGGGAAACCCAGCAACAGCAACTGGCACAACTGCAACAGGCGCTGGAAGCCCTGCAAGCCAGCCAGCAGCAACTCTTGACCCGCTTGCGGCAAGCGGAAATCGATGACCAGCAGGAGCCGGCGCAATGAAGGCCCGCCCAATAAAGGCCCGAGTGCTGATCTTCTGCATGGCCCTGGCCAGCACCGTGGTGCTGGCCCAGTCCTCCGGTGGCAATTACACGCTGGAGAAACACAGCATCGACGGCGGTGGCGGCACTTCCACCGGCGGCAACTACAGCCTGCAAGGCACCATCGGCCAGCCGGACGCCGGCCGGCTGGAAGGCGGCAGCTATGTGATCGAAGGCGGCTTCTGGGCCAGCAAGAGTGGCCAGACGGCCGATCTGGTCTTCGCCGACAGTTTCGAGTAAGTCCGTTACCGCTGTCGTGGTGGATGGCTGGTTGGTGTCAGCGCGGCGTGTGGTGGTGTTTCAGGCTCAAATCCGGTCAAACAGGCTGCGTTGCAGCAATTCCCTGGCCGAACGGCCTAGGCTGCCCATGCCCTTGAGGTTGAATTCCAGGTAGATGCCGGTGCGTTGCCGGCCGTTGTCGCTGTTATCCAGGGCGTAGCGGCGAACCACCAGCCGGCCTTGCAGGCAGCAACTTTCGTATTCCAGCCCCAGCAGAGAATCCAGATTGCGCCGGTTTTGCAGCGACCCATTCAGCCGCCCCAGTACATGCCAGCGTTGGCCGAGCGGCCAGCGGCCGAAGAGGTCGAGCTGTTCCAGCCGGTTCTGTTGCTGACGGTAGCCCAGTTGCAGAAAGCGGTCGCCATCGAAGCGCCGGCTGACGCGGAAGCTGGATTTCTCCCGCGTGCCGTCTTCGCTGCTGGCCACCAGCCCGGCGGAGAACTGCCAGCCGGATTCGCTGCGATAGTCCAGTTGCGCGGCCAGCGGGGATTGGTCGGTGGCCGGTTTTTCTGCCCGCAGGCCCACCCTCGGGGCCCGGAGATAGTAGGTTTGCCCGACATGCAGGGCCAGTTTTTCCCGCCCGCTGGCGGGGTTCAGCCAGCGATGGCTGACAGCCAGGGTGAGTTGCTGCGCGTCAGACTGGCGGTCGGCGCCGCTGAAGCGGTTGTCGCGGAACAGTTGCTGAAAGCTGAAACTGGGTTCGGTGGTGTCGAACAGCGGCAGGGATTGCTGCTCGCGGTAGGGCACATATAGTGCGAACAGGCGGGGTTCCAGGGTCTTGCGCCAGTGGCCGGTGGGGTTTTCGAACACCAGGCCGGCATCCAGGCTGAGCAAAGGCAGGCCACGGGAGAGGCTGCGGCCGTCGTCCAGCGCGTAATCGGTCTGCCGCCAGGCGGCGCGGGCGCGAAGAAAGCGGCCAGGATTCCAGTGTTCCCAGCCCAGCCAGAGGTTGGCGTCCCGCCGTTGCCCGCCGCTGAGGCTGTCATGGTCGAATTGCACCCATTCGCCATCCATGCCGATCACCCAGGGGCCGAGGTGCCCCTGCCAGCGGCCCTGCAGGCTGGGCAGCCTGCGCCAGGGCAGGTTGTTTTCGCGGATGCTGCTGTCGAGAATGGTGTAGCGGTCGGCCAGCAGGCGCAGTTCGCCATGCCGCCAGCGGCCGGAGAGGGTCAGGTGGCTGCGCTGGTAGGAGAGTACGGTGCGGGCGGGTGTATTGCCGAAATCACGGAAGTAATCCGGGTCGGAAACATCGAACAGGCGGCTGCTGACGGTCCAGTGGCGGCCCAGCCGCCCCCGGTGTTCCAGGTTGAACATGTGGCGCGATTGGCCGTCCACCCGGTCGTCGGGCAGGTATTCCGCCTGCCATAGCCCCTTGTGCCGGCCCAGCCAGTAACGGTGTTCCACGCCCAGCAGCCAGCCACGGCGGGCGGTGAAGCGCGGGTTGAAGGTCATGTCCTGGTTGGGGGCGATGTTCCAGTAGTAGGGCTGGCGGTAGTCGAAGCCGGTATCCTCGTTGTACTGGAAGGTGGGGGCCAGAAGCCCGCTCTGCCGTTGCCCGCTCAGGGGAAAGCGCAGCCAGGGGCTGTAGAATACCGGCACACCCAGTAGCTTCAGGCGCGCGTGGCGGGCGTACCCCACCTTGTTTTCCAGATCCAGCCGCACCGAGCGGGCCTGCAGTTGCCACTGGGGCTGTTCCGGGTCGCAGGTGGTGAAGCTGAACTGTTCCAGCCGTGCCTGCTTTTGCCCCTGCAGTTGAACCTGGCTGGCCTGCCCGCGCCCCCGGCCCGTTTGCAGCCAGTATTCCGCCTGCTCAAAACGGGCTTGCCGGCTTTTCCAGTTCAACCGCCCCGTTTGCGCCCGCAGCCCCAGGAGGGCGGATTGCAGTAACAGGGGTTGCGGAAGCCGGGCCTGGTAGTTGGCCTGATCGAACAGGGCCTCTTCACTGCGCAGGCGCATGCCCTGGCCGGTGATGACCACGGCCCCTTGCAACTGTGTGGTTTCACCGGGCTTGCCGCGCATCTGGTCGGCCTGAATGCGTGGCGGGGCCTGTTCTGCCACCGGTTCGAAGGCCGGTGGCTGCCAGTGGCATTGGCTGAAATCGGCTTGCGCCGGGCGGCTTTCGGCCACCAGTGGCGTCATCAGGCAACAAAGCAAAACCAGGGCAGGATGGCGCATGGGCGAGAATGTCTTGGGGGAGAGCGAATTGTAGCAGCGCGGCCACCACTTGTGGGCGAATGCACTACAATGAACGCTTTTGGATGGCCATTATGCAAGAGACACCCTGGTATCTGGACGAGCAGTTCTGGCAGGTGTTCTACCCCACCATGTTCGGCCCGGAGCAGTTTGCCCTGGCCGAGGCACAGGTGCCGCAAATTCTGGACTGGCTGCGGTTGCCGGCAGGCAGCGCGGTGCTGGACCTGGCCTGCGGGCCAGGCCGGCACAGCGTACCGCTGGCCGAGGCGGGCATGGCCGTGACCGGGCTGGATGCCAGCCCCTTTCTGCTGGCCCGGGCCAAGGCCCATGCCCGCGCGCGTGGCGTGCGTGTTCAATGGCTGCGGCAGGACATGCGCGCGCCTTTGGGCGCGGAGCAATATGATGCCGTGTTGTGCCTGTGGTCTTCCTTCGGCTATTTCGACCACGAGGAAGAAGACTTGCAGGTATTGCGCCATGTATACGCAGCGTTGAAGCCGGGTGGGCGGCTGTTGCTGGATGTGGTGGGCAAGGAATCCCTGCTGCGTGATCTGCAGCCGGTACATTGCACCGAGTTCGACAATGGCGATCTGCTGTTCGAGCGGCCCGTACTGACCCACGGCATGCGCCGCATGGAGAATATGTGGTACCTGATTCGGGATGAGCGGGTCTACGAACAGGCCTGGTCACACAACATCTATACCGCGCCGGAACTGGCCGCCCTGTGCCGCGAGGCCGGTTTTGCCCGGATGGAGGTTCGGGCCGATCTGGAGGGCGCCGAGTATGACATGGACGCCGAACGCTTGCTTTTGTGTGCGGTCAAATGAAAGAATCGGGGCCATTCTGACCATTGGGGTGAATCATGCGTGTATTGCTGATGTTGTTGTCTTTTTCGCTACTGCTGGCCGGTTGTGAGCAGCAGAGCAAGTTCAGTTCCATGTCGGACAAGGAGCTGCGCCAGCAGCGCATGCAGTGCAAGTCCATCAAGAAGAAATCCCCCGGCAAGGCCATTGCCTGCGAGAATGTGGAGAAGGAATACCAGCGGCGCCTGAAGGAGCGGACACGCGGCTGAAGCGCCGCTCAGGAATCACTTCCGGCCCGTTCTTCCACCTTGTGCAGATTTTCGGTGATCCAGCTGGTTACATGCAGGGCTTCCTTGCGCAGGGCCATCAGCGGTTCATCGTAGGGCTTGCCCTGTTCGATCAGATTCTCGACCAGCAGGGCCTGTTCCTGCAGACGGAGGGCGCCACAGTAACCGGCTGAGCCATACAGGCCGTGTACCAGCTCTTTCACCTGTTGGATATCACCGTCGGCATCCAGCCGTAACAGTTCCTGGATGCGCTGTGGCAACTGGTCACGCATCATCGCCAGCAGTTCGGCCGTGATGGCCCAGTCGTTGTTGACCATGCGCCCGGCGTGTTCCAGATGAATGGGGGCCTTGCTGTCGGAAGGCAGCAGCGGCTTTTGCGGAGCATCTTCCTTGTTCAGCAGTTTGTGGATGTGCTTCATCAGCACCATGCTGGAAACCGGCTTCAGCATCCAGGCCTGTACCAGATTGCTGGGCAGGTCTTCCTGCAGGCCAATGGTGGACATGTCCGCCGTGAGAATGATGATGGGAGTGCGCTGATTCGGCCCCGGCTTGTTGCGCAGGTGTTTGGCCACTTCCAGCCCGCCGATGCCCGGCATGCGGATATCCAGCAGAATCAGGTCAAAGCGCTGCTGGCGGCATTGTTCCAGCGCCTGCTCGCCAGTGGCTGTTTCCTCGGTGTGGGCCTGTTCCCGTTCCAGCACCTGGCGCAGAAAACTGCGGTTGATGGGGTTGTCATCAACGATCAGAATACGTACATCTTTGATTCGGGACATCTCCGTTGTTCCTCCCTTCCCCGTTCTGGCCGGATTTGCGAAAAAACCGCAGGCCAGAGTATACAGGATGGGCTGGCGGGGAGCAGAATTTGTGCGGTTGACAGGCTGTAAACCTGCTGATTAAGCTATTTTTCTTTCAAAAATGGAATGCATCGGCCATGCGACTGTTTTCTACCGTGGTTTTGCTCCTGCTGTTGTTTCCATCCTCTGCGCAGACTTTGCTGGGTAGCGCCTTCACTTATCAAGGCACTTTGCGCAGTGCCGGCCAGCCAGCCAACGGCAGTTACGATTTTCGTTTTCAGCTCTATGACGGGCCAGATACCGCCGCCAACCCGGTGGGATCCGCCATCGACCGCAATGGTGTAACGGTGGATAACGGCCTGTTTACCGTCAGCCTGGATTTCGGTGCCGGTGTATTCAATGGCGACGCACGCTGGCTGGAAGTGCAGGTAAAAGCCAGTGCCGACACCGGTTACACCACGCTGGCTCCGCGCCAGGAGCTGACGGCGCAGCCCTACGCGCTGGAGTCCGTGGATGCGCTCAGTGCCAGTTGGCTGGACTTGCGTGATGTGCCCGCGGGTTTTGCCGACGGGGTGGATGACACCACTGCCACCACGGCAGGTGAAGGTTTGGTGCTCAATGGCAATGTGCTGTCGGCCAACTGGGGTGGCAATGGCAGTGCCACCACCATCGCCCGCAGCGATCACAACCATATTGGTGAAACCTGGACAGGCGGCAATTCGGATCTCCTCCTGCTGGAACTGAATGGGGTGGATACCGCCCTCAAGATTACAGCGGGCTACCGGGCCATCGATGCCAGCGTGACCGTCACGGATGGTGTAGCCGTGAAGGGCGAGTCGCAACGAAACACGGGCACGGGTGTGGGGGTTGTCGGTGTGACCCGTGCGCCTGACGGAAACGGGATTGCGGGTCTGAATTACGGTCTCAGTACTACACCGCAAGGTTATGGTGTGTACGGTTATTCCATCAGCAAGGGGGCAATCGGCATCTATGGCACGGTGGGTCAGAGCAGCACAGGAACCGCAGCAAATTCCGTGGGGGTTTGGGGTACGACCGATACTGCCCTAGGCGTGGGCGTGGCAGGTATCATCGATGATGGCACCAATGATGCGGCCGGTGAGCAAACGGTTGGCGTGGTCGGGCGCAACAACCGTGCTGATGGCATCGGGGTATTTGGCTATGCGCCTTCGCCTGCAGGCACCACGGTGGCGGTGAAAGGGCAGGTTGCAAGCCCTGCCGGTTTCGCCGGCCAGTTCATCGGCAATGTGGAAGTGCAGGGCACCTTGAGCAAAACCGCCGGTTCTTTCAAGATCGACCACCCGCTGGACCCGGAAAACAAGGTGCTCTATCACTCCTTTGTGGAATCACCGGACATGAAGAACATCTACGACGGTATGGCGGTACTGAACGCCCAGGGCGAAGCGGTGGTTCAGTTGCCGGAATGGTTTGAGGCCCTGAACCGGGATTTCCGCTATCAACTCACCTGCGTGGGAGGCTATGCGCCGGTCTATATCAAGCAGGAGATCGACAATCACCGCTTTGTCATCGCCGGCGGGCCGCCGGGGCTGAAGGTTTCCTGGCAGGTTACCGGCATTCGTCACGACAAGGCGGCGGACTACTACCGCATCCCCGTGGAGGAAGACAAGCGCCCGGAACAGCGCGGCCAATACCTGAACCCGGAAGCCTTCGGCCTGAAAGCTTCCAGGGGCGTGCACGCCTTGTCGAAAACAGCAAAGCAAGCCCTTTCCCGGCGGCCTGATCCCAGGCCTGGATTCGTTCCGGCGGCTGCGCAATGAACGATCGCTGGTTGCATTCGCAGGTCTGGGGGGGCTCTGCGCCAGCGCAATCACTGCGCCCGACCAGTGACTTATGCCGATAGAAATTGTTCGGTAGAAACACCGCCTTGCCGAAGAATGGCCCGGAGTGTCCCTTCCGGCATGTCACCCGGGTGATTGGGGATGGTGGTGTATAGTCCGCTAGTGGGGTTGAACCAGATTTCATGGCTGCCGGCGGCCTGGCGGTCAAACTCAAAGCCCAGACGCTTGAGTTTGTGAATGATCTGGCGGTATTTGAAGCCTGCCAACCGGCCCATCAGGAGCTGAGGATGAGGGGGAAGTCAAAAGCGTCTTGCACAGGCGTGAGGCAGGAAGATTGCTGCCGTTCCGCTCTGGCTTCCAGCAATTTCCTTGCGACATCACGGGCAATCTCCAGCGTTTCAGAGACCGTGCGGCCCTGGGCAACCAAGCCTGGAATCTCCTCGCTGGTGGCCAGATACATGCCTTCGGGCAGTTTCTCGATATGCAGATGTACGATTTGTTCCATGGGAGCACGGGTTTCAGGGGTTGTAGCCCAAATACAAACCCTATCAGTTGTTACCCGGAGAAGTCTAGCATGGTACCACCGTGTTGGGATGGGTGCGTTCAAAGTAGTGCACCGCGTTGACAAGCGCCGGTACTCGGGGTTGAATGGCGGCTTTTTCCGGGAGCTTGTGCATGGCTCGAAAACGCAGGGGCGAAACCCCGCCGCCGCAGGCGCCGGTGGTGCTGGAGATCACCGATCTCACCCATGATGGTCGTGGCGTGGGCCGGCGGGAAGGCAAGGCGGTGTTTGTTTTTGGCGCCCTGCCGGGCGAGCGGGTGGAAGCCCGGCTGACCCGTTGTACCCGCCATTTCGATGAGGCCCAGGTGGAGCGGGTGCTGCAAGCCGCTGAAACCCGGGTGGAACCGGACTGCGCGCATTTCGGCGCCTGTGGTGGCTGCGTGTTGCAGCATTTGGCGCCACAGGCGCAAATCGCCTTCAAGCACCGTATCTTGCAGGAAAACCTGCGCCGGCTGGGCAAGGTGGAGCCGGATCACTGGGCCGAGCCCTTGCATGGTGATGCCTGGCATTACCGCCGCCGTACCCGGCTTTCCGCCCGCGCGCTCAAGGACGGCGGTTTTCTTCTCGGGTTTCGCCAGCGCCAGGGCAAGCAGATCGAGCCGGTGACCCGTTGCCCGGTGCTGGATGAGCGGGTCAGCGAGCGGCTGCCTGCTCTGGCCGACTGCCTCAACAGCCTTGCGGCCCGGCGGGAGATTCCGCAGGTGGAGCTGTCCTGCGCCGATGAGGAAGTGATGCTGGTGGTACGCCACATGCAGCCCCTTTCCGCCGAAGACCAGGCCGCGTTGCGGGCCTTCTGCCAGCAGGAAGGCTGGAGCCTGTGGCTGCAGCCGGAAGGGCCGGATTCCGCCCATTCCGTGGAGGAGCGGCCGTTGCCGGCATTCAGCCTGCCGGAAGAATCCCTGCGCTATGCCTTCGCGCCGCTGGATTTCATTCAGGTCAATGCTGCCATGAACCGGCGCATGGTGGCGCAGGCCATGGACTGGCTGGCTCCGGGGCCGGAAGACCGGGTGCTGGACCTGTTCTGCGGCCTGGGCAATTTCACCCTGCCGCTGGCCCGTCGTGCCGGCGCGGTTACCGGGGTGGAGGGCGAAGCCGGGCTGGTGGCGCGCGCCCGCGACAATGCCGAGCGCAACGGGCTGAGGGTGGACTTTAATGTAGCCGACCTGCGCAAGGACCACCGTGCCGCGCCCTGGGCACGGGCGGACTACAGCCAGGTGCTCATCGACCCGCCCCGCACCGGCGCGGCGGAGGTCATTCCGTTGATTGCCCACCTGGCACCCCGGCGGATTCTTTATGTTTCCTGTCACCCCGGTTCGCTGGCGCGGGACGCGGGCATGCTGGTGCAGGATCATGGCTACCGGCTGCTGAAAGCCGGGGCCATGGACATGTTCCCGCACACCGCCCATGTGGAATCCATGGCCCTGTTCGAGCGTGCGTGATGGCGGTTGAAATCGAACGCAAGTTTTTGTTGCGAGGCGACGGCTGGCGGGCCCGGGTGCAAAAAAGCCGGCGCATGGCCCAGGGCTATCTCGGTGGCGATCTCAGCTCGGTACGGGTACGCATCGCTGGCGAGCAGGCCTGGCTGAACATCAAGAGCCTGGAGCTGGGCATACAGCGGCTGGAATACGAATACCCCATTCCCGTGGAGGATGCCCATGAAATGCTAGAAAAACTGTGCGGGAGCAAAGTGGTGGAAAAAACAAGAAACTGGGTAGAATACGCGGGTAAATGCTGGGAAATTGACGAATTTCACGGGAAAAATGCCGGCCTGATCGTGGCCGAGCTGGAACTGGATGACCCGGAGGAGCCCTTTGAGCGCCCGCCCTGGCTGGGGCGGGAAGTCACCGACGAGGCCCGCTATTACAATGTGGCGCTGGTCAGCCACCCCTACAGCCAATGGCAAGACGATGAAAGTACCCGCCCGTAGCCTGTGCATCGGCCTGGCCGGCCCGCAACTGCTGCCGGAAGAACAGGCCTGGCTGCGGCACCCCGCCGTGGGCGCGGTGATTCTCTTCGCCCGCAACTACCAGCACCCCGAGCAACTGCAAGCACTGACCCGCGCCATCCGCCAGACCCGTGGCGAGCTGGTCATCTGCGTGGACCAGGAAGGGGGGCGGGTGCAGCGTTTTCGTGAAGGCTTTTTCTCCCTGCCGCCGCTGGCGGCATTGGGGCAGTGCTGGGAGGAAGACCGGGTGGCGGCGCGGGAACTGGCCCGGGCCCACGCCTGGGTGATGGCCAGCGAGATCGTCGCCCACGGCTGCGATTTCAGCTTCGCGCCGGTGCTGGATTTGGGCCGCAATACCGAAGTCATCGGCGACCGGGCCTTTCATCATCAGCCGGAAGTGGTAGCGCAACTGGCCGAAGCCTGGCTGGCCGGGCTGAAACTGGCCGGTGTGCAGGCAGTGGGCAAGCATTTTCCTGGCCATGGCTCGGTGGCCGGCGATTCCCACCACATGCTGCCGGAAGACCCGCGCCCGCTGGAAGCCCTGCGTGAAACCGACCTGCCGCCCTTCGCCCATGCCTTCGCCCATGGCCTGGCCGGGGTGATGATGGCCCATGTGCGCTACCCGGCGGTGGATGCGCGGCCCGCCGGCTATTCCCGCCGCTGGATACAGGCCATACTGCGCGAGGAACTGGGTTTTGCCGGCCTGGTGTTCAGCGACGACCTGGCCATGGCCGGCGCCGGTGACGCGCCACTGGCCGAGCGGGTGGCACAAAGCCTGGCCGCCGGTTGCCAGGTGCTGCTCTTGTGTTTTCCCGAGCAGGTGGCCGAGGCCATGGCACAGGTGGAAGTGGACGAACAGGCCGAGGCCGTGCCCACAGGCCGCATGCGCCGGCGCGTTTCCATTGACCCCGGTCGTTTACGCCAGTCGGCCATGTGGGCAAAATACACGGCCATGCTGAACGCATTCAGCCCCTGAACACCGGCACAAGCGAGGAGCCAACATGCAGGAATTGCTCAGTACACTGAATGAATGGGTGGGGCAGGAAACCTGGAGCATCCAGGTGTTTCTGGTGATCTTCGCCGCGCTGCTGCTGGATTTCTTCCAGCGCAAGCTGCTCAAGCGGCTCAAGCGCCATGCCGAGCGTACCCGCAATGTCTGGGATGATGTCATGCTGGCGGCGCTGGGCCGGCCCGTTTCCCTGGCCATCTGGATCATCGGCATTACCCTGGGTGCGCAACTGCTGGGCTACCACACGAAAGAGCCGCTGTTCTCGGTGGCCGAGCCGGTACGCGAGGTGGGTCTGATCGTGGCCCTGACCTGGCTGCTGATCCGCCTGATCAACGAGGGCGAGGCGCAGATTCTGGCGCAAAACGCCCAGCGGGAAGAACCCATCGACAAGACCACCGTGGATGCCGTGGGCAAGCTCTTGCGCATCTCCGTGTTCATCACCGGCGTGCTGGTGGTGTTGCAGAACATGGGGGTGAGCATCTCCGGCGTGCTGGCCTTCGGGGGCGTGGGCGGCCTGGCCGTGGGCCTGGCGGCCAAGGACCTGCTGGCCAACTTCTTCGGCGGCCTCACCGTCTACATGGATCGCCCCTTTTCCGTGGGTGACTGGATTCGCTCCCCCGACAAGCAGATCGAGGGCACGGTGGAACACATCGGCTGGCGGCAGACCCGCATCCGCAAGTTCGACAAGCGGCCCATCTACGTGCCCAACGCCACCTTCACCACCATCACCGTGGAAAACCCCTCGCGCATGACCCACCGGCGCATCTACGAAACCATCGGCGTGCGTTACGACGATGTGGGCAAGCTGGCCGAGATCATCCGCGATGTGGAACACATGCTGCAAAACCACCCGGAGATCGACCAGAGCCAGACCCTGATGGTGAACTTCAACCAGTTCGCCCCCTCCAGCCTGGACTTCTTCATCTACACCTTCACCCGCACCACCAACTGGCAGAAATACCACCAGGTCAAGCAGGATGTGCTGCTGAAAATCGCCGATATCATCGCCGGCCACGGGGCGGAAATCGCCTTCCCCACCACCACGGTTCATCTGGAAGCCCCCCAGTTTGCCGGTCTTGCAGGAGAACACGATGGCTCTTGAAAAACTGCTGCCACCGGGCAGCGAGCGCATCATCTCACGGGCGGAAATCGACCAGGCGCTGGCCCGGCTGGCCGCCGCGCTCAACCGTGATTTCGCCGGCCAGCCGGTGTTGTTCCTCACCGTGATGAACGGGGCGCTCATCTTCGCCGCCGACCTGGCCCAGAGGCTTAAGCTGGACATGGTGATGGACTACATGCAGGCCAGCCGTTACGGCAACGAAACCGAAGGCGGCATCCTGGAATGGGTGGCCCGGCCACGCAAGCCCATGCAGGGCCGGCATGTGCTCATCGTCGATGACATCTATGACGAAGGCCACACCGTGGAAGCCATCAAGAAATTCTGCAAGGCGCAGCAGGCCGCCAGCGTCAGCGTGGTGGTGATGGCGGTGAAAGACCACCCGCGGGAAAAGGCCGACACCCGTCCCGATTATGTGGGCCTGACCGTGCCCGACCGCTTCGTCTTCGGCTACGGCATGGACTATCAGGAAAAACTGCGGCAACTGCCGGAAATCTACGCACTGGGAGAACCCTCATGAACAAGCTGGGCATCATCGGCGGCAGCGGCCTCTACGGGCTGGATGCCGAAGGCGAAACACGGGTGGAACGGGCCGGTTCCCCCTTCGGCGCGCCTTCCGGCCCCCTCAATCACCTGCAGGTGCATGGCCGGCAACTGGTGTTCATCGCCCGCCACGGGGAACACCACACCCTGCCGCCCCACGCCATCAACTACCGCGCCAATGTCTGGGCGCTGAAAACCGCCGGGGTGGAGGCCATCATCGCCATCAATGCCGTGGGCAGCATCCGCCGCGACTGG
>JALWTZ010000304.1 GCA_026993285.1 Lysobacterales bacterium
CAGGAGAAGCTCAAGAAAGAGCAACTGGAGCAGCTGAAGAAGCTGGCAGCGGACAACCTGGCCAAGAGTGAAAAATTCCTGGCTGAAAACGGCAAGAAGAAAGGCGTGATCACCCTGCCCAGCGGCGTGCAGTACAAGGTGATCGAGGAAGGCAGTGGCGCCAAGCCCAAGCTGAGTGATACGGTGCTGCTGCACTACCGGGGCTCGCTGATGGACGGTTTCGAGTTCGACAGCTCTTTCGCCCGTGGCAAGCCCAATTTGTTCAAGGTGGAAGAAGTGCTGCCCGGCTGGCAGGAAGTGCTGCCCCGGATGCGCAAGGGTGCCGAATGGAAAGTCTATATTCCGCCGGAACTGGGTTATGGCATTCGTGCGCCACGCCCCATTGGCCCCAATGAAGTGCTGATTTTTGACTTGAAGCTGGTAGACATCAACCCGCCAGTAAAGAAAACCGGCAAGGGCAAGTAAAACCAATACGGGCATGACCCCGGTTTTTCCGGAATCACTGCAACGGCAGCTGCTCCCGCTGGAGCCGCTGCCGTTTTTGCATGAAGACCTGCGACAGGCCGCAGTGCTGGTGCTCTTGCATGGTGATTGTACCGATCATCGTGCGGATCGGCTGCAGGTCCTGTTGACGCGACGCAGCAGCCAGCTTCGCCACCACGCCGGTCAGGTAGCCTTTCCGGGCGGCGTGCTGGAAGGGCAGGATGGCTCACCCATGCATGCCGCCTTGCGCGAAACGCGTGAAGAGGTCGGGTTGAGCCTGGATGCGGCGCGGATTGTGGGTCGCCTGCAATCCCGTGTAACCCTCAGTGGTTTCGAGGTGCACCCTTTTGTGGCCTGGAGCCCGCAAATTCCCGTCTGTACCTTGCAGCCGGATGAGGTTTCGGCGGTCTTTCATGTTCCCCTGCTGACTTTGCGCGAAGCTGGCCTGCAACCGGTGGAAGGGCTGTGGCAGGGGCAAAGGCGGCAGAGTGTGGGCTTTGCGCCACCCTGGCAGGATGTCTGGGGTGTAACAGCCCGTATTCTGAACGAGTTGATCCAGCGCCTGCTTGGACCGATGCCTGCCCGGTAATTTCTGGCCTGTTTCTTGCAGCCTGAGCCATCAGGCAAACAACCGTCAAGAAATCAACAGTGGCCAGCATCCTCCTCGACAAGCAAAACCTGAAGCATATCGCCGGCCTGGGCACGCCTGTCCTGCTGCTGGCCATGTTGTCCATGATGGTTTTGCCGCTGCCACCCTGGATTCTGGACATGTTGTTCACTTTCAATATCGCCCTGTCCATGGTGGTATTGCTGGTCACCGTTTATGCGTTGCGGCCACTGGATTTTGCCGCATTTCCCACGGTATTGCTCATTGCCACCCTGCTGCGTCTGGCGCTGAATGTGGCATCTACCCGGGTCGTACTGCTCAACGGGCATGAAGGTACCGATGCAGCAGGCCGGGTGATCCAGGCCTTTGGTGAATTTGTGGTTGGGGGGGATTACGCCGTCGGTTTCGTGGTATTCGGCATTCTGGTCATCATCAACTTTGTGGTGGTCACCAAGGGCGCCGGCCGGATCTCCGAGGTTACCGCCCGTTTTACCCTGGATGCCATGCCCGGCAAGCAGATGGCCATCGATGCCGATCTGAATGCCGGCTTGATCGATCAGGAAGAAGCACGAAGCCGACGGGAACAGGTGGCGCAGGAAGCGGATTTCTACGGGGCCATGGACGGGGCCAGCAAGTTTGTACGCGGTGATGCCATTGCCGGCATTCTGATTCTGTTCATCAACCTCTTGGGTGGCCTGGTCGTGGGTGCCGTTCAGCATGACATGCCCGTCAGCGAGGCCTTTCGCAACTACAGCCTGTTGACCATCGGTGATGGCCTGGTGGCCCAGATACCGGCGCTGGTGCTGTCCACGGCCACGGGCATCATCGTGACCCGTGTTTCCAGGGCGGAAGAAATGGGTGCGCAGGTGCTGGGCCAGCTGTTCAGCAACCCGCGCGTCCTGTTTATCGTGGCTGCCATTCTGGCGGTCATGGGGCTGATTCCCGGCATGCCCAACACGGTGTTCCTGCTGCTGGCGCTGGTGTTGTCGGCCGCGGGCTGGTACCAGTGGCAAAAGCAGCAGCAAAGCGTGGAAATGGAACAGGAAGCGCTGGAACGCACCGAAGCCCCGGCAGAAAGCCGTGAACTGGGCTGGGATGATGTTGGGGAAGTCGATGTGCTGGGGCTGGAAGTGGGCTATCGCCTGATTCGGCTGGTGGACCCGGGGCAGGGTGGTCAGTTGTTGCAACGTATCAAGGGTGTGCGCAAGAAACTATCCGGGGAATTGGGTTTTCTCATTCACCCGGTACATATTCGTGACAACCTTGATCTTGCACCGGAAGGTTATCGGATCACCCTTCGTGGTGTGCCATTGGCGGAAAACAGCGTCCACCCGGACCGGGAACTGGCCATCAATCCCGGTCAGGTCTTTGGCACGATCGAAGGCATTGCCACCAAGGACCCGGCCTTTGGTCTGGATGCAGTCTGGATTCATCCCAATCAGAAAGACCAGGCCCAGGCGCTGGGTTATACCGTGGTGGATGTCAGTACCGTCATCGCCACCCATCTCAGTGAGCTGATGAAGCAGCACGCCCATGAATTGCTGGGCTATGAAGATGTGCAACAGATGCTCGACCGCCTGGCCACCACTTCCCCCTCGCTGGCCAAGGATCTGGTACCGGATACCCTGCCGCTGGCCACGGTGACCCGGGTACTGCAGAACCTGCTGCGGGAAGGCGTGCCGGTACGGGATTTTCGCTCCATTGCCGAAGCCATGCTGGAACATGGGCAAACCACCAAGGATGTACAACAGCTGACCGAACAGGTGCGTGCCAGTCTGGGGCGGGTGATCGTACAGCAGGCTGCCGGCAATACCGAGCCGGTACCGCTGATAACGCTGGACCCGGCACTGGAACAAATGCTGCTGCAATCCGTGTGTGATGGCGGCGGCGTAGGGGTGGAACCGGGATTGATGGAGCGGATTCAGCACACACTGGAACAGTGGACCCAGCAGCAGGAAAGTCAGGGAGAGCCGGCCATTCTGGTAGTCAACCCCGACCTGCGCCCATGGATGGCACGCATGTTGCGCGGCCAGATTCGTGGCCTGCATGTGCTGGCCTATACCGAAATACCGGAACACAAGGCCGTTCGCGTGATCGCCAGCGTGGGCGGACAGCCTGAAAACCAGGCAACACAAAGGGCTGAAACATCATGAAAATTCGCAAGTTCAGTGCACCGGACATGAGTCGGGCATTGCGGCTGGTTCGGGAAGAACTGGGGCCGGACGCTGTCATCATCTCCAACCGCAAGGATGGCCGGATGATCGAATTGATCGCCGCCAGTGATTATGACCCGGTATTGTTTGAAGCCAGCCGCAAGGAGGTGGAAGCCATGGTCGGCCCCTCTGAAGCACCGGCCAGGGTTGAAAAACCAGCACAGGGAGCGGCGTCAGGATTGACAACTGCAGAAAGGCCGGCCCCGCAACCGCCAGAAAATATGCAGCGACCAGCCACTCAGCGGGATGTGGTGGTCGAGGTCCGGGATGTTTCAGCGCCTTCGGTGGAAAACCGGCTCGAAGAACAGGCTGCACGAGCGCAATATTCGGAAATCCAGCGGGAATTGCATGCCATGCGTGCCTTGCTGGACCAGCAGTTGCAGGAATGGGGCAGGGAACGACTGCGGCTGCAGGAACCGGCCCGTGCACAATGGGTGCAGCAGTTGCTGCATGCCGGTTTTGATGAAGCCACGGCGCGTGCACTGACCCGGCAAGTGGCTGCTGAAGGAAAGGCAGATCGGGGCTGGCACGATGTACTGGTACGCCTGAGCCAGCAGCTGCCGGTGATACAGAAAGACCTGCAACCGGGCATGCGGGTACTGTTTTTTGGCCCGCCAGGGGCTGGCAAGACCACCACCATGATCAAGCTGGCATCACGCTTTGTGCTGCAACATGGTGCCGCACGGCTGCAGCTGGTCAGCATGGATGACCAGCGTCTGGGTGCACGCGCGCAACTGGAAGCATTGGCCGCCATCCTTGGCACACCGCTTACGACAGCCCACAGTCTGGATGATTTGCCCAAAGTGGCCAGTGATGTGCTGACACTGGTGGATACACCCGCCATGCCCACGCGAGAAGACGAGCTGGAGGATTTTGCCCGCCGTTACGGTTTTCGTCCCGGCTGGGAAAACTGGCAGGTACTGCCGGCCACGGCATTGCCGGCTGTTCTGGAACAAGCCATCCGCCAGGGGCAGCCGCTGCAACCGGAATGCATGGTTCTGACCCAGCTGGATCATGCGGTGCAACTGGGAGCAGCC
>JALWTZ010000305.1 GCA_026993285.1 Lysobacterales bacterium
CCTCTGCAGTGTGCCACTTGCCGTGTGCACCGGCACCGATACCCAGGTAATGACCGAATCGCCAGTAGTTCAGATTGTGACGGCTTGGCTGATCTTTCCGGGCATAGGCAGAAACTTCGTAGCGGTGTAAACCGGCCGTTTCCAGCCGCTGGATCAGCACGGCCTGCATGGCAGCCAGTTGATCATGTGCAGGCAGGGCCGGTGGCTGGTGGGCGAACAGGGTGTTGGGCTCCAGGGTGAGCTGGTAGAGGGAGACATGTTCCACCGGCCATTGCAGCAGGGTTTCCACATCCGCCAGGGCCTGGTCCAGGTTTTGCCCGGGCAGGCCGAACATCAGATCGCCGTTGACCCGGGTGAAGCCGGCGGCAAAGGCGGCATCCAGTGCCCGGCGGGCTTCCGCGCCGCTGTGTATGCGCCCCAGCACCTGCAGTTTCCGGTCACAAAAGGATTGCAGCCCCAGGGACAGCCGGTTGACACCGGCGCGGAAATAGCCGGCAAAGCGCTGTTTTTCCACCGTGCCGGGGTTGGCTTCCAGGGTGATCTCGCAATCCGGGGTCAGTGGCAGTTGCCGGGCAATGCCTTCCAGCAGGGTGGCGATGGCCGCGGGCGGGAACAGGCTGGGCGTGCCACCGCCCAGAAAGATGCTGGCGATGGCCGGTTGTTGCTCCAGCAGGGCCAGCTGTTGCCGCAGATCCGCCAGCAGGGCCTCGACATAGGCGGTATCAGGCAGCGGCCCCTTGAGGGCGTGGGAGTTGAAATCGCAATAGGGGCACTTGCGTACACACCAGGGCAGGTGTACGTACAGGCCCCAGGCTTCAGCCATGCTGGAGTTGTGCCAGCAGGGCGCGCAGGGCCTGGCCCCGGTGGGAAAGGCGGTCCTTTTCACTGGGGGGCAGTTGCGCGGCGCTTTGTGTCTGGCCATCCGGCAGAAAGACCGGGTCATAGCCAAAGCCCTGTTCACCGGCCGGTTGCAGCAGAATCCGCCCGTGCCACTGGCCGCTGGCAATCAGCGGTACCGGGTCTTCGGCATGGCCCAGGAAGACAATGACGCACTGGAAATGCGCCCGCCGGTCTTCCCCTTGCAAGTCCCGCATTTCCCGCAGCAGTTTTTGCAGGTTGTCCTCATCCGTGGCCTGCTCGCCGGCAAAGCGCGAGGAGTGGATGCCGGGGCGGCCCTGCAGGGCGGGCACCACCAGGCCGGAATCATCGGCCAGGGCCGGCAGGCCGGTGTGGCGGCAGGCGTTGCGCGCCTTGATCAGGGCGTTTTCCACGAAACTCAGCCCGTCCTCCACCGCTTCGGGCACGGCGAAGGCCGACTGGGGCTGGATGTCCAGGCCACTGTCGGCCAGCATGCGGCGAAACTCGCGCAGCTTGCCGGCATTGCCGGTGGCCAGTACGCAAGCGCGGGCCATGGCTCAGGCTTCCAGCGCCTGCTGCTGGTATTGCAGCAGCTGGCCGATGCCCAGCTCCGCCAGGTCCAGCAGGCGGTTCAGTTCATCCCGGCGGAAGGCATGGCCTTCGGCCGTGCCCTGCACTTCGATGAAAGCGCCGCCATCGTTCATCACCACGTTCATGTCGGTTTCGGCGGTGGAGTCCTCGGCGTAGTCCAGGTCCAGTACCGGTGTATCGCCGACAATGCCCACCGAAACGGCGGCCACGGCGCCGTGAACGGGATTGCGCTGGATCATGCCCTGTTGCAGCATGTGGTCCACGGCATCGGCCAATGCCACATAGGCACCGGTGATGGAGGCGGTACGGGTGCCGCCATCGGCCTGGATCACATCACAGTCCAGGGTGATGGTGTGCTCGCCCAGGGCTTCCAGATCCACCACCGCCCGCAGGGAACGGCCGATCAGTCGCTGGATTTCCTGGGTACGCCCCCCCTGCTTGCCGCGGGCGGCTTCCCGCGCCATGCGCGAGCCGGTGGAACGGGGCAGCATGCCGTATTCGGCGGTCACCCAGCCTTGGCCCTTGCCGCGCAGGAAGCCCGGCACGCGGGCCTCCACGCTGGCGGTACAGAGCACGTGGGTGTCTCCGCAGCGGATCAGTACCGAGCCTTCGGCATGGCGGGTGTAATGGCGTTGAATGGTGATTTCTCTCAGCGCGTCGGGCGCGCGTCCACTGGGTCGATTCATGAAGGATTCCTGATTGTCGGAAAGGGATTGCGGCAGAGCGCCACGGCATTGGGTATGATTATGCCTTTTTTCACGGCATGATGCCGCATGGGCTTGCAATGAACGACCCCCACTACCGCATCCACAGCATGACCGCCTTCGCCCGCGAGGAAACCACCGCCGCCTGGGGCGGCCTGAGTGTGGAAATGCGTTCGCTGAACCAGCGCTATCTGGAAATCCACCCCCGCCTGCCGGAGGATTTCCGCTCGCTGGAACCGGCCATACGCAAGCAGTTGCAGCAGGCCATGAGCCGGGGCAAGGTGGAAGTCTTTCTGCGTTTTCACCCCGCCCATGAAAGCGGCGATGCCCCGCTGGTACTCAACGAGACCCTGGCCCGCTCGCTGGTCGATAGCCTGCCGGCCCTGCAGGCTATGGCCCCGGGGCTGCAGCCGGCCTCGGTGGGTGACTTGCTGCGGGTGCCCGGCCTGCTGCGCCCGGAAGCTCCGGCCATGGCGGACATTCACCGGGCGGCACAAGAGCTGCTGGATCGCGTGCTTCAGGGGCTGTTGCAGGCCCGGGCGCAGGAAGGCCGGCAGATTGCTGAAATGATCGCCGGGCGGCTGACTCAGATGCAGGCTATTTGCCGGGAGCTGGTCCAGTGGCTGCCGGAAGTGCGTCGGCAACTGAAGGTACGCATGGAACAAAGGCTGGCGGAAATGCAGGTGGAACTGGACCCCGGCCGGGTGGAACAGGAGTTCGTGTTGCAGGCGATGAAACTGGATGTGGACGAGGAGCTGGACCGGCTGCAGATGCACATTCAGGCCATGCAGGCCCTGTTGGGCCAGCGCGGGCCGGTGGGCCGCAAGATGGATTTTCTCGCCCAGGAAATGAACCGCGAGGCCAATACCCTGGGCTCCAAGTCGGTGGATGCGCGCCTGAGCAACGCGGCGGTGGAGCTGAAAGTGTTGATTGAACAGATACGCGAGCAGGTACAGAACATTGAATGACAAGGCCCGGCCCGCACGCGGGCAGCTGTTTATCGTCGCCGCCCCCTCGGGTGCCGGCAAGACCAGCCTGGTCAAGGCCCTGCTGGAGCGCGACCAGCTGATTCGCCTGTCGGTGTCCTACACCACCCGCCCGCCCCGGCCCGGTGAGGTGGACGGGGCGCAATACCATTATGTCAGCCGGGAACGCTTCGAGCGGATGATCGCCGAAGGGGCTTTTCTCGAACACGCGGAAGTCTTTGGCAACTACTACGGCACGGCGGCGGAGAAGGTGGAAGCCATCCGCGCCCAGGGCCTGGATGTGCTGCTGGAAATCGACTGGCAGGGCGCGGCGCAGATCCGGGAGAAGATCCGCCACGCCCACGGCATCTTCATTCTGCCACCGTCGCTGGAAGAGCTGGAACGCCGCCTGCGTGGCCGTGGCCAGGACGACCCGGCCGTCATCGAGCGCCGTCTGGGCGAGGCCCGGCTGGAGATGTCCCACTGTAGCGAGTTCGAATATCTGGTGGTCAACGACGATTTCGACACCGCCCTGGAAGACCTGCTGGCCATCGTGCGCGCCTGCCGGCTGGAGACGGCCAGCCAGCAGGTGAACCTGGCCGATACGCTGGAACAGTTGCTGAAAGCCTGAGCGGCCTCAGGTTCCGGCTTCAGGTTTCCGGCCTGCGGGCCCGCAGCAGGGCGGTGCACATAGGAAAGACCAGCTCGCCATCTTGTATCCAGCGGGCGCACTGCGCTTCCAGTGCCCGCAGGGTGTGCCGCTGTTCTTCCGGGCCCAGTCTGTCCCAGTCCGGTTGCAGCGGTGGCACCCGGGTGAAGATGTGAAAGAAATCAGCCAGTGCGGGGAAACGGGTTTCCCGGCATTGCACCTCGGCCTTTTCCACCACCAGGCCGGCTTGTTCCAGCGCGGCTTGCAGCGATTCGCCCGGCCAGGAGAAGATCTGCCGGATGAAGCCGGCGAAGCCTGCCCAGCCCCGTGCCTCGGCCAGCTCCAGCAGGGCGGCATAGACGCCGTTTTCCTCCACCGGTTGCCAGCAGGCGGCCAGCAGTTGCCCGCCGGGTTTCAATACCCGGTGGATTTCATCCAGCACCGCTGGCCGTTCCGGCACGAACTGCAGGCCCTGCTGGCAGCAGACCGCGTCAAAATGGGCATCCGGCCAGGGCAGGGCCAGGGCGTTGCCTTCCCGCCAGTGCACGGCGGG
>JALWTZ010000306.1 GCA_026993285.1 Lysobacterales bacterium
ACCGGTGGTTTCGTCGGGCATCGCAACCTGGAAGAAACCATCTACAAGACCAACCTGGAAGCGGCGCAGACCATCGCTCGCCAGCTCCGGCTGCGTAACCTGGGCGGCATCATCATCATTGATTTCATCGACATGCAGGAAGCCATTCACCGCAAGCATGTACTGGAAATGCTGGAGCGCTGTCTGGAGCGGGATCACGCCAAGACCCAGGTCTACTCCATTTCCAGCCTGGGGCTGGTGGAGATGACCCGCAAGCGCACCACCGAGAGCCTGCAGCAGCAACTGTGCGAACCGTGTGCCTGCTGCAATGGCCGTGGATTCCAGAAAACCCCGGCTACGCTGACCTACGAAATCTTTCGTGAAATCATGCGTTCGGTACGCCAGTTCGAAGCCGAGAAGCTGCTGGTACTGGCCGCGCCGGTAGTGGTGGACTACATCCTCGACGAGGAATCCGACGCCCTGGCCGATCTCTCGGCCTTCATCGACAAGGAAATCAACTTCCAACCGGAAGAACAATACAGCCAGGAACAGTACGATGTGGTTTTGATCTAGCCCGGAACCGGCAGATGACCCTTGAAACCCGTAACCAGGTCCGCGATGGCAATGAAATGGTTCAGAACACTGGCATGCAAGCACTGTTTTCTGGCTCACTCAGCCGGCATCCGCGCGCCCGCTGCTGCATCTTGACGGGTTCCGGATGAAATTCCTTCTGCAACTCTGGCAACTGGCATGGAAAACCCTGGCCAGTTTCATCATCTTCCTCGCCGTACTCGCCGGCGCGGGCAAGATGCTGCTGCCACAGATTGGCCATTATCGTGGCTGGGTAGAGCACTGGCTGAGCCAGAAACTGCAACAATCCATACACATCGGTGTACTGGAAGGAGAATGGAAAGGCCCCGGACCGGAACTGCATCTGAAAAACCTGCGCATCCTGGGCCAGGATGATGAAACCCTGCTCGATATTGACCAGATTGATGTGGTTTTCAGCCTGCCCTCGCTGTTCACCAGCCAGAGCCGTTTCATCCAGTTTGTGCTCCGGGGCACCACACTGGAAATCCGCCGTGATGAAGAGGGCCAGTTTCAATTCAACATCTCCGGGCTGACACAAAATGGCGGCCAGCCACGAAAGCCGGGGATACAGGCTGGGCCGCTGACCCGACTGGGCAGCCTGAGGCTGGTCAACAGCCGGCTGGTGGTGCACTGGTCCGATGATGCCTTCCCGCTGGTGTTCGACGACGTGGCCGCCCTCTATACCCAATCCAGCAAGAAAATCTGGGCAGCGGCCCGGCTCGTGCCGCTGGGTGAAGATGCCCCGGTGGATATCCGCCTGCGACACATACTTGCCCAGGGGCGCACCGATCTCTACCTGGAAACCGCCCAACTGGACCTCTTGCCCTGGGCCCCGCCCCTGCTGGAAGCCTGGACCCATCTGCGCAGCGGCAAGATGAACCTGCAGGCCTGGGCCACCCTGGAGCAGGGCCAGCTGTCGGATACCTGGGCACGCTTCAGCCTGGAGAACCTCGGGCTGGAAAGCCCGGAAGCCATTCACCTGCAATCCAGGCAAATGCTCAGCCCCCGCTACTGGCGCAGCCGCGTGGGCGGCAGCCTGCATTACCGTAAAACCAGGCAGGGCCACGACCTGAATTTGCTGGATTTCTACAGCGAAGGTGGTGATGAAATCGAAGACCACTTCAAGGCACGCATACACTGGAATGCGCGGCAGGCCCAACTGGCACTCGCAGATCTGCGGTTGGACCGCCTCGATCAACTGCTTCGCGCCACGCGCCTGGCCGATGACATGGAACAGTGGCTGCCCTATGAGAGCAATCCGGGCGGGCTGATCGTTTCCGCCAAAGCCCGCTTTGACCGCACCTCGGCCCGCCTGACCCGTGCCGAGGCACAATTGCGCGCGCTGGAACTGTCACCCAGTGGCAAGCTTCCAGGCTTCAACGGCTTGAATACCGATCTGCAGTACCGGAACGGGCAATGGCAATACCAGCTTTCCGGGCAGCAGGTTCAAATCGACTACCCGCGCATGTTCCGCGATACCCTGCGTTTCAGCACACTGTTTACCGAAGGCCGTTTCAGGCTGGATGAACAGGGCTGGACACTGGACAGCGAGCCCCTGACCCTGCTGAATGAAGACCTGCAACTTCAAGCCCGCGTGCACCTGCGTGGAGAAGCCGGAAAAAAACGACCCTTTGCCGATGTACAGGCGGAAATCCGCCAGTTCCAGTCTGCCAGCGCCTGGAAATACTGGCCAGCCAATGTATTCAAGCCCAAACTGCTGGCCTGGCTGGATCAGGCCCTGCTGGATGGCACGGGCCACGCCAGCTTCATCCTTCATGGCGATCTCAACCAGTTTCCCTTCCGTAAACAGGAAGGGCGCTTCAATTTCCATGCCGGCGTGGAAGATATTCAACTGCGCTTTCACCCCCAATGGCCTGTTGGGCTTGTCCGTTCCGCCGAACTGGAATTCGACCGCACTTCCATGCGCATTCACCGGCTGGAAGGTGAAATTGCCGGCGTTCAGGTTACCCAGGCCCGGGGCGGTATCGACAACTACCGCCAGGCCCTGCTGCAACTGGACATGCAAGGCACCGGCACGGCAAAACAGGCCCGCAACCTGTTGGCCCAGTCACCGGTCCACAAGCTCTACGCCAGCCAGGATGAGCAGTTTGAAATCCACGGCAACCTGCGTACCCGCCTGCAACTGCGCGTACCTCTCAGCCCGCGGGCAAAACAGAAAAAAACCCGGGTCGACGGCCGTCTGACCCTGCTGGATGGCCGCCTGGACCTGCCCCAGTGGGAACAGCATTTTCAGCAACTGGAAGGGGATCTGCGCTACAGCGAAAGCGGATTTAACAGCGAAACGCTGCAAGCGAGGACCCTCAACCGTTTTGTACAGATCAACCTGTGCGTGGCCGGCCACTGCAAGGATCCCGAACAGGCCCTGCAGGCCGAACTGAATGGCCAGTTTCCCATGGAAAGCATGATCCGGCAGGCCCGTGTTGCCGACAACCTCATTCCCTTCATGCCAGGAGAAAGCCAGTGGCAAATCCGGGTGAACATCCCTCGTTCCGGTCTGGCCCACCTGGACGCCCGCAGCAATCTGGTGGGTGTCACCAGCCTGCTGCCGGCACCGTTGAACAAAACACCGGATGCGGCCATCCCCCTGCGGGTTTCGCTGGATCTGCCTCCCCAGTCCGGCCTGCTGGATCTCCGCTTTGGCTCCCAGGTACGCCTGCAGGTACAACAGCCGGGGCAGGCCAACCAGTGTCTGATTCTGCTGGGCGAACCCGAACAGATACCCGATATTCTGGCCCAGCCCAGGGATTCCATGGCGCTATACGGGCAGGTGGACTCACTGGATCTCAGCGGCTGGCTGGCCATACGCAGTGACCTGTTTGGTCAGCCAGCCGCCCAGAACCGTCCCTGGCTGCAGCAGGTCGATATCGATGCCCGCCAGCTGCATCTGCTGCAACACAACATGGGGCGAACCCGACTGAAACTCCGGCAGGACAACGGCTTCTGGAAGGCCCAACTGGATGGCGAGCGCATGCGGGGTGAAATCCAGGCTTCCATCTACCCCGGCCCGGACGATACCCTGATCGCCGATTTCGAGCGCATTGCCTGGCCACGGCCCAACACCGATCAACTGGAAGCCCTGGGCAAGGAGGCACAGCAGCACAGCATCCGGGTCAGTGAAATCCCGCGCCTGCACCTGCTGGCAGAACAATTTCAACTGGGAAACATCGACCTCGGACAGATCCGCCTGGAAGCCTACCCCATTGCTGACGGTCTGCGCATTGAACGGGTACAGGCCCGCAGTGACCAGCTCAGTCTCAATGCCAGCGGAGACTGGCTGGAAGACGGGCATCATACCCACAGCCAGTTCCAGATTCATCTGGGCGTGCAATCCCTGGGCAAGCTGCTGGCCCGTCTGGGCTACGCCAATCTCATCCAGGGCGGGCAGACGGTAGCCAACTTCGATGTAAACTGGCCTGGCCCACCCACGGCCTTTGCCCTGGAGCGGCTGGGCGGCAGCCTGGAAATCCAGGTCGGGCCAGGGCAGATTCTGGAAATCCAGCCCGGTGCCGGACGCATCTTCGGCCTGCTCAGCCTGCAACAACTGCCCCGCCGCCTGCTGCTGGACTTCCGGGATGTATTCAACCGCGGGCTGAGCTTCGACAAGATCACCGGCCATTTCCGTCTGGAACAGGGTATTGCCTATACCGAAGATCTGCAGATGTCCTCCAGAACCGCAAAAATACTGCTCAG
>JALWTZ010000307.1 GCA_026993285.1 Lysobacterales bacterium
CGGCCAGTTCGCCGGCCCCGTGGTGCTGACCGCCATGCTGCTGCTCTACGCGCTGCTGATCGTCACCCTGGTGCGCCACACCTACGGCATGATCCAGATCATCCCCGATCAGGCGCTGGCGTTCATCGGCGACCGCGCCCAGGCGCTGGGCAGCATGGATGTGCAGAACGAGGTGATGAGCAAGTTCCTGGGTGGTACGGGAACGGTGGGTGAAGGTATCAACAGAGGTAAGAAGGCCATCGACAAAGCCCGCGCCAAGCGTGCAGTGCCGGCGCGGCGGAATCAGGATGTGGATCATGGGGTAGGCAACCCAACCAGAGGTGATGCCTCATAATCAAACAAAAAAAAGCCCCGGATTTGTTCACGATCCGGGGCTTTTTAGTGGCCGGGGTGATGTTTATTTCCTGAAATCCCCCCTGTGCCGCATTGCAGTCTTGATTTCAGAGAAAGACGGGACTGCCCAACCTGCTTTCTCCGCGAAGTCCTTATACTTCGGGCCTATGGCAAGATGGTTGTTCTGGCCGGTGGCCCAATCAACCCGGTATTCATCAGGAAATGGTATTCCCATAGCTTCCAGCTTGATCAGAGTATAAGTAACAATTTCCTTCAGTCCCGCCGCATACAAAACAACCTCTTTAACTCGTTTTTCCAGCTTGGCAATATAAGCCTCCTGCTCCGCCACCCGCTGGCGCAGTTGCTCTTCCTTGATGGCCAGGACTTCTGCTTCTCTTTCTGCATCCGCAGCGCCAATGCCCCGGATGAATCTCCCCATCATGTAACCATTGGCGAAGTCGGTGCTGTTGCTCATGGCACACCTCCTGCTCTGTCAATGGTTCACGATGTTAGCAAAAGCCCGGTTCCAATAAAACCGGTCACAGCGGCCAAAGGGTGAAAAAATGTGAAACCCGTCACAGTGGCTGCGGCCAGGGCCAGCGCGGGCACGACAACCGTGGATTGGCGCAATGGCTGATACCATGAAGGCTATACCTATTGCATCCTGCCAAGGTCGCGCTTGACCCACCCCTTTCCGCCCGGCTGTTGTTCACAGAATGCAGCGAGCACCTTGTAGAGATGGGCAAAATCCGCATCCACGTCCAGCAATGACCAGAACAGGTCCCGATCGGCCTTCCAAAACCTGCGCAGCGCGAATATTTGCGGGTAATCCAGTTTGTCTACCCTGCGCCACAAGGAATCGAACAGTTCCTGGCTGTCGATCCATGCGCAAAAAAGCTGGAACAGCTTCCGCCATTCCAAGTGTTCGGCCTGTGCCTGCGAAGTGAGTTTTTTCATGATCCGCTCAAACAGGCGCAGATCCAGCCGCCACGCGTTCGTCAACTGCTCGATTTGCCGGGCATCCAGCCACGCGGCCACCGCTTGCAGGCGATTGCCAAGTGCCGGATCGATGGCCCGGGCTTTTTTCAATGCGTCAGCTACGGTCACCGGTTTCTTCATGGATTGGGTTCTCTCCCTGCCCGTTGTACAGGCTGCCAGCGTTCTCGCGGTGTATTCCACCTGCAGAGGCTGAGAAAAAACGTTATCGTGTCTCCAGTTTTTCTTGACCACTACATCCCGCTACTGGCACGGGTTTTGGGCGAGCGTTTTTTCGCAAATCGAGGGTTCATCCCCGACCGTGAGTCCGGTGGACTCACGCAGCGGGAATGAACGGCCGGCAGGGAGGCCAGACCGGGCGTAGCGCTAGGGATAGTTGCCTTGATTCATGCTGGAGGGCTATTAGAAAGCCGGTGCAGCCTGTTGCGGGCCTTTTTCCCCGGTTGCTTCTAAAATCATCAGAACAGGCCCGCAAGGCCCTTTTTTCAGAAAAAAGGGCCGCAAAAAACGGCGGCTTTCCGGGCTTGTTTCCGCTGCTTTCCGTCGTGCAGGCCGGGGTCGTGCCGATTCGACTTCCTGCCTCAACGGCACTCAATTCCCCATCCAGGGGAATTGCCCCCGCCCTGCCCGACCCGCAGCGGCGCCCGGAGGCCTGGGCCGATTCAGCCGCTGATGCTCTTCAAGCCATCAGCGGCGGTCACGATGTGTGGCAGGAAACAAGCCGTGTTCTTCATCCAGCTACTTGCACGGGTTTTGGGCGAGCGTTTTTTCGCAAATCGAGGCGCAGGGGGCAGATTGCGAGGGAGCGTACATCCAGTACGTGACCGAGCAAGATGACCACTGCAACGAAGAGTTGCGGAAAACAAGCCGCCCAAAACCGCCCAAAATCAGTCCCAGCGCAGACTCCCCCCCGTCTGATACTCCGTCACCCGCGTTTCAAAGAAGTTTTTCTCCTTGCGGATATTGGCTTGTTCGTCCAGCCAGCTCAGGGCACAGCGGGCACCGGGGAAGGGTTCTTCCAGCCCCAGCTGGCGGGCGCGGCGGTTGGCGATGTAGCGGAATTGCTCCATGTGGTCTTCGGCGTTGTAGCCCATGATGGGCCGGGCGAGGATGTATTCGGCATAGGCCTGTTCACAGCGTTCGGCTTCCTGCCACATTTCACTGAGCGCGTTCGGGTCGGGCTGGATGCCGGTTTCGGCGATGATTTCCCGCACCACGCGGATGCCGAAGCCGGCGTGCAGCACCTCGTCGCGCATGATGTATTGCAGCTGTTCGGCCGTGCCTTTCATCAGCCCGCGCCTTTGCAGGGCGAAGATGGGGGAAAAGCCGTTGTAGAACCAGGTGCCTTCAAAGACGGCGGCGAAAAAGATGTAGGACAGCAGGAAGGTGTGCAGGTCGTCGGCATCGCCCAGATCCAGGTCGTTGCGCAGGACGGCATCCAACCGGCGGTTGGCCATGAGAATCTTGCCGTGGATGGCCGGCACGGTGCGGTAGCGGTTGTAGATTTCCTGCTGGTCCAGGCCGATGGATTCGATGCAGTGCTGGTAGGTCCAGGTGTGCAGGGCTTCCTCGTAGACCTGGCGGGCCTGATAGATCTGCAGTTCCGGCGCGCTCATCTTTTCCATCACCGCCAGGCCGATGTTGCGCATGGCGAGAATGTCGGAGGTGGTGAGGTAGGCCAGCACGTTCTCGTAGACGTGCCGTTCGGCGTCATTGAGCTTGTGGTGATAGTCCTGCACATCCTGGTTCATGTTGATGTCCAGGGGGGTCCAGTGGTTCTTGTTGGCGTTGAGGAAATATTTCCACGCCCAGGGGTATTTGAAGGGGGCCAGCTGGTTGATGTCGGTCTGGCCGTTGACCACCCGCTTGTCGGCGGCGTTGACCGGCGCCAGGCTTTCCCTTGCCGGGGCCTGGGACGGGGCCGGTTGCGTAGCGGGTGCCGGTTCGGGCATGGGCGTGGCGGCCGGCTGTACGGCCGGGATGTTCAGTGGGTCTTCCCAGTTCAGCATGATGGTTCTCCTTGGGCTTACTGGCAGGCTTCGCAGTCGGGGTCGTCGATGGCGCAGGCCCTGGGGGCCGCCGGTTCCTCGACGCCGGTTTTTTCCACATGGGTGGCGCCCAGGGTGCGCAGGTAGTAGGTGGTTTTCAGCCCGCGCACCCAGGCCAGTTTGTAGAGCTTGTCCAGCTTGGGGCCGTCCGGTTCTTTCATGTAGAGGTTCAGCGAGATGGCCTGATCCACCCATTTCTGCCGCCGGGCGGCCAGTTCCACCAGCCAGCGCGGGTCGATTTCGAAGGCGGTGAGAAAACGGGCGCGGATGGCCTGCGGGATGCGGTCGATGGCCTGTACCGAGCCGTCGAAGTATTTCAGGTCGTTGATCATCACTTCATCCCAGAGGCCTTCGGCTTCCAGCACCCGCACCAGCGCCGGATTGACCACGGTGAATTCGCCGGAGAGATTGGATTTGACATAGAGGTTCTGGTAGGTGGGCTCGATGGACTGGCTGACCCCGCAGATGTTGGAAATGGTGGCCGTGGGCGCAATGGCCATGGTGTTGGAGTTGCGCATGCCCTGGGCCTGTACCTTCTGGCGCAGGCGGTCCCAGTCCAGGGTGGTGCCGCGGTCCACATCCAGATAGCCGCCGCGCTCGGCTTCCAGCAGTTTCAGCGAGTCGATGGGCAGGATGCCCTGGCTCCAGAGCGAGCCTTCGTAGCTGGGGTATCGGCCCCGTTCCGCCGCCAGGTCGCTGCTGGCCTCAATGGCGAAGTAGCTGATCTGCTCCATGCTCTGGTCGGCAAAGGCCAGGGCTTCCTCGCTGAAGAAGGCCAGGCCCTGGGCATGCAGGGCATCCTGAAAGCCCATCAGCCCCAGCCCCACCGGGCGATGGCGCAGGTTGGAGCGGCGTGCCTGCGGCACGGAATAGAAGTTGTAGTCGATGACAT
>JALWTZ010000308.1 GCA_026993285.1 Lysobacterales bacterium
TGGGCGCGGATATCCGCCTCAACGGCAATACCGCCATGGTGCGTGGGGTAGAAAAGTTGTATGGCGCCCCGCTGATGGCCACGGACCTGCGCGCTTCGGCTTCACTGGTGCTGGCAGGGCTGGTGGCCGAAGGCGAAACCCTGATTGACCGGGTTTACCACATTGATCGTGGCTATGAGTGTATCGAGGAAAAACTGGCTCAGCTGGGGGCGCAGATCCGTCGCTTACCCACTTCCCGTGCTGCCTGAGTGCCCTTCCTGCAGCGGCCTTTGCTGCAACTTGACACGCTGTTGTTTCAATTCCCCCTGGTGCACCCATTCCAGAGAAACCGTGCTGCCGGGCTTGCGCGCAGCAATATAGGCCAGGATGTTGGAGCGGGCATCCACCTGCTGCTGGTCTATCTTGCGCAATACATCGCCAGGGCGAATGCCGGCCTTTTCAGCCGGGCTGCCCTTCACCACACGAATGACCCGGATGCCCATGGGCAAGGCATTGTTCTGTGCCAGTAATGCCGGGTAGTTGAGGTCGGCTTCTATCCCGAGCCAGCCACGACGCACATGGCCAAACTGCAGGATCTCCTGCAGTACCTGTCGGGCAAGATTTGAGGGTATGGCGAAGCTGATGCCCTGGATATGTTGCACACCCGTTAGCGTGGACACATTGATGCCCACCAGTTCACCCTGGGCATTGATCAGCGCACCACCGGAATTTCCTTCGTTGATGGCCGCATCCGTCTGGATAAAGCGTGCCAGCGGTGCTTCAGGTGAACCGGTGCGTTGCAGGGCACTGACGATACCCTGGGTGACAGTTTGACTCAGGCCAAATGGGTTGCCGATGGCCAGTACAATATCGCCCACATCCAGTGCTGCCGGGGCATCCAGGCGCAAATAGGGCAGGTCGGAAACCGGGATGCGCAGCACGGCCAGGTCCGTATCCACATCCACGCCAATGATTTGTGCGGCATACTCTCGTCCATCGGCCAGGAGTACCTGAATGTCATCGGCCCCTTCGATCACATGCTGATTGGTGAGAATCAGCCCATCTTCCCGGACCAGTACGCCGGAGCCCAGGCTGCGTTCCAGCCGTTGCGTTGGAACGATAATCCCCTGTACACCTAGAATACGCTGAATGGCAGGGTTGGTAATGTGGGCCAGCCGCTTGCTGGTGACCAGCTTGTTGGCATAGATGTTGACAACTGCCGGCGCTGCGTGCTGGACGGCTGCAGAGAAGGATGTGGGTGTATGGCTGGTACCCGGCAGGCGTGGTTCAAGCGTGCGCAGGTCACCACGAAACCAGAGAAAGACAAAGGCCAGCCCGAGCCCGGCCAACGCAGACCATAGCCAGTACAAAATGGATTGAATCTTGTGCAAGGACTTCTCCCCCATGGGATAGGCAAGGCCCATCCACTTGACCAAAGGCAATGATTTGACCATTCTACGGCACTTTATTGCCCATGGGGGATGCCGCCAGGCAGGGCAAAAAGGTGTACAATGCCCGGCGCAATCGATGGCCAGCTCTGCTTCTGACCAGAACGGCCTGAACAAGTTTCAACAGACCCTGGAGAATTTCTATGGCGAATCAAGGCGTGAATCAAGGCAGGCGCCGGTTTCTGACCGCATCTACCGCAGTGGTGGGCGCGGTTGGTGCGGGTTTTGCTGCTGTGCCTTTCATTAAATCCTGGTTGCCCAGTGCTCGAGCCGAAGCCGCGGGTGCACCGGTTCTCGCGGATATCAGCAAACTGGAGCCGGGACAGAAAATGACCGTGGAATGGCGAGGCAAGCCGGTTTTTGTCGTCAAGCGAACGCCAGAAATGCTGGAGTTGCTGCCCAAGCAGGATCCACGTTTGCGTGATCCGAACTCCGATGTTGAATCCCAACAGCCGTCGTTTGCCAAGAATCCGACCCGTTCGCTCAAGCCGGAAATCATGGTGCTGGTCGCGATCTGTACCCACCTGGGCTGTGTGCCGGAGTTCAAACCCGAAATTGGTCCGCAACCCTTCGACCATGAGTGGGCCGGTGGTTTCTACTGCCCGTGCCACAAATCGCGTTTTGACCTGGCAGGTCGGGTCTACCAGGGTGTGCCGGCACCGACCAATCTGGTTGTGCCCCCTTACCGTTTTCCTGATGATCACCATGTATTGATTGGTGAAGGTCCCAAGGAGGCAGCATAATGGCGAATTCCAACAATGGCATGCTGGGCAGTCTGATGGCCTGGGTGGACGCGCGTCTGCCGGTAACGGACTTCTACAAGCATCATCTCTCCGAATACTACGCACCGAAGAATTTCAACTTCTGGTACTTCTTCGGTTCACTGGCCATGCTGGTGTTGGTCAACCAGCTGCTTTCCGGCATCTGGCTGACCATGCACTACAAGCCGGATGCCACCCAGGCATTCCAGTCCGTGGAATACATCATGCGCGATGTGCCCTGGGGCTGGCTGATCCGTTACATGCATTCCACTGGAGCTTCCGCGTTCTTCATTGTGGTGTATCTGCACATGTTCCGCGGGCTGATGTATGGCTCCTACCGCAAGCCGCGTGAACTGGTCTGGCTGATTGGCATGGTGATCTACCTGGTGCTGATGGCCGAGGCCTTCATGGGCTATGTGCTGCCCTGGGGCCAGATGTCCTACTGGGGCGCACAGGTGATTATCAACCTGTTTGGGGCCATTCCCGTAGTGGGTGATGATCTGACCATGTGGATCCGGGGTGATTACCTGGTTTCCGATGCCACGCTGAACCGCTTCTTCGCCTTGCATGTGGTAGCCATGCCCATCCTGCTGCTGGGCTTGGTGGTGATTCACCTGGCGGCTCTCCATACCGTGGGATCCAACAACCCGGATGGCATCGAAATCAAGGCCAAGAAGGATGAAAACGGCGTACCGCTGGATGGCATTCCCTTCCACCCGTACTATTCGGTGAAGGATATTCTGGGTGTGGCCGTGTTCCTGATTCTGTTTGCCGGCGTCATCTTCTATGCGCCCGCGCTCGGTGGATTGTTCCTGGAGCATGACAACTTCGTGCCCGCCAATCCGCTGGTCACTCCCATTCACATCAAGCCGGTATGGTATTTCACCCCGTTCTACGCCATTCTCAAGGCAGTACCGAGCAAGCTGGGCGGTGTGATTGCCATGGGAGCGGCCATTGTCATGCTGTTCCTGGTACCGTGGCTGGATCGCAGCCCGGTCAAATCCATCCGCTACAAGGGCATGCTCAGCAAGATTGCTCTGGCCATCTTTACCGTCAGTTTCGTGACCCTGGGCTGGTTGGCCATGCAGGCAGGCTCTGAAACTCAGACGCTGGTGGCACGAATCTGCACCGTGCTGTACTTCCTGTTCTTCCTGCTGATGCCGGTCTATACCAGCATCGAAAAAACCAAGCCGGTACCGGAAAGGGTGACAAAATGAAAAAACTTATCATCTTGAGTCTGCTGTTGTGGATTCCCCTGGCCGGCATGGCCAATGAAGGTGGCAATCTTGAGCATGTACGCTTGAACATGGATGACCAGGCTGCACTGCAGCGTGGTGCCAAGCTGTTTGTCAATTATTGCATGGGTTGCCACAGTGCTGCGGCCATGCGCTACAAGCGGTTGACCGATCTGGGCCTGACCCAGAAGGAAATCGAGGACAATCTCATTTTTACCGGCCATAAGGTCGGTGAGCCCATGGTTTCCAGCATGGATCCGAAACAGGCCAAGGCTTTCTTTGGCAAGGCACCGCCGGATTTGTCCGTGATTGCCCGCTCTCGTGGGACCGACTGGTTGTATGCCTATCTCAAGGGTTTCTACAAGGATCCCTCCCGCCCGGTAGGCTGGAACAACGCGGTTTTCCCCAATGCCAGCATGCCCAATGTTCTGGTTGCCCTGCAAGGGGTCCAGATTGCCCACAAGGAGGCAGGTGAGCACGGGGAAACCATTACCCTTGAGCTGGAAAAGCCTGGCAGTCGCACTCCCGAAGCCTTTGACCGGGATGTGAAAGATCTGGTGAGTTATCTGGCTTATATGGCGGAGCCGGCCCAGCTGCTGCGCAAGCAGTATGGTCCGTATGTCATCGGCTTCCTGCTCTTTTTCACGCTGATGGCCTATTTGCTCAAGAAGGAGTACTGGCGCGACATTCATTGATAAAAGCGGCATGGATTGCCGCAAAAGCGTCAAGATATCGTATGATGAAAGGGTGTGCGCCTGAGGCCACACCCTTTTTTATTCGTGGGGAGCAAGCATGAGTCCTTTGATCAAGGGTCGTTCATCCA
>JALWTZ010000309.1 GCA_026993285.1 Lysobacterales bacterium
TCCACCCGGGTGGGGTCGGCAATGGCCAGCAGTTTTTCCAGGATGCGATCTTCCACCAGTTCCAGGTCAAATTCGGCCCACTGCCGGATTTCCTGCCATTCCTCGGCCCAGTGCGCGGTTTTTTCCCACAGTTCCTTGCGTAAGGCCAGGGCGGCCTGTTCCAGCTCCGCCTCGCTGTAGTGCCCCAGCCGGGCCAGTTCATCGCGGGTGGCATCCACCAGCCGGTTGAGGCTGTGAATTTCCTTTTGATCGGCTTTTTTCAGCAGCGCATGAGCCTGCTCGCGCATGCGTTGCAACAGGGTTTCCTGAGCATCGTTCATGACCATACCTCCTGGGTTTTCCACCATCATACGCCATCCGCCTGGACGAAGGCTTGCGCCCGGACAAGGATTCAACCGGCAGCGTAAGGCACCGGCCGGCGGTTGGCCGGCTGATACAGGGGGTGAGCCGGCTCACCGGTGGCGTTCACCACCAGGCAGTGCAGGGGCGGGAGACGGGTTCTGGCCCAATTGGCCTGCCCCAGCCGGGCCCCGTGATTGCCCCAGGCAGCCAGCCGCAAATCCGCCTGCTCGGCCACCCGCAACAACCAGCGTTGATTATCCACGCCCACGGGATCCTCAGCCCGGAACAGGTCTTCCGGCCGCGTCGCCCGCCAGGCAAACAGGTTCAGCACCTCCAGGCGGGCAAAACCCCAGTTTCGGGCAAAACCGATACAGCGGCGGATGGTGGGGTCGTCCTGCCATTCATCCGCGGTGGAAGGGTTGAGACCAATGACCATCAGCACCGGCCCGCTGCCCCACTGACGCCACAGGCGGTAGCGCCAGCGGCGGCAGGGAGAGAAGTCGGCACCCCGGTCCATGCCTGTGCGTGCTTATTGCTCGGTCAGACGGGGCATGAGTTCCACCAGATTGCAGGGCCGGTGCTCACCATTGAACTGGTGGGTGAGTATGCCTTTCCAGGCATCCTTGCAAGCCCCGGTGGAACCGGGCAGGCTGAAGATGAAAGTGCCGTTGGCCACCCCGGCCACCGCCCGCGAAGCGATGGTGGAAGTGCCCACCGTCTTGTAGGAAAGATAGCGGAACAGCTCGCCAAAACCCTCGATGGTCCGGTCGAACAGCACCGAGACCGCTTCCGGCGTGCCATCCCGGCCGGTCAGGCCGGTGCCGCCGGTGGTGATCACCGCTTCCACATTGGGGTCGATGATCCAGCGGGAGACTTCAAAGCGAATCCGGTAGATGTCATCTGGCACCAGCAGGCGTTCCACCACTTCGTGGCCATCGGCCTGTGCCATTTCCATCAGGGCCAGACCGGAAGTATCCTCGTCCAGCGTGCGGGTATCGGAAATGGTGAGAATGGCCAGTTTGACCGGGCGTGTACTCATGGATGTATCCCTTGAATGATCTGGAGGCACGAATATACCCCAGCACCCCACGCGCGTGAACCCACCGGAAGCCTAGCATTGACCGGGAGCAAGAAAGCCGCGTATCCGCCCTTCATTCTCCTGCAGATAACGCTCACTGGCGGCAATCAGGCTGGCGATGTTTTCCGCGGAAGCGTCATCCATGTCATCGTTCAGGGGGCGTGTACCCCAACGCTCCGGGTCCAGCGGGAACTGCAGCCGCAACACCGCCTCCTCGCCCAGCAGCTGGCGGGCGATGTACTGGTAGACATCCAGCGAGGCGTCCATCAGCACATCCACGATGGGCAAGGCCCACTCCAGCGCGCCCCATTCCCGGGCCTCGTCCCAGGGGATGGCCCGGGTGTTGCTGCCGGTGCCCAGGGAAAGCAGGCGTATGGGCCGGCCCTCGGCCAGTTGCAGCGCATCGGCCACGGCACAGGCCGCCGGATTGTTGGCCGCCACGCCACCATCGATGGCCGAACAGACCTCACCGGCATGCTCCAGCCGCCAGGCCGGAAAAAAGGTGGGCGCCGCCGCCGAGCAGACACAGGCCTCCCATAGCGGTACCGCGCCGAAGGCGGCCGCCTCGCCTTCCAGCCCGTAGGACTTGATGAACCGGGCCCGCCGGCCCAGGGTGTCGTAAAACGGAATCAGCAGCCGGTGCTCCACTTCCGCCATGGGCGTCTGGCCCAGCACCTCCCGAAGCATCTCCGCCAGCGGTTCGATGGGATATTTGGGAGCGGAGAGGCCGGAACGCAGCATCAGCCCCAGCCGCCTGGGCGACCAGCGGCTTTTCCAGGGAAAGATCTCCCGCCCGCGTTCCACATACAGGGTCTGCAGCGCCCGCGGCGCAAGCCCCCGGGCCAGCCCGGCCGCCAGTATGGCCCCGGTGGAAGTGCCGGCCAGCAGGTGAAAATGCTCGCGAATGCCATGGCCGTGAATCTCCTGCAACCCGCGTTCCAGGCCCACCAGCAGGGTGGCCGGCACCACCCCGCGAATGCCACCACCATCCAGACAGAGAATATTGAAACTTTCCATGCCGTTTCCCTCCACTGCTCCTGCCTGCATTCTGCCCGCATTCCTCACCAAAAGAAACATTGACAGCGGCCGGACAGGGGCGAAAAATAGCCGCCTGATTCAACAATGCGAGCGCACCATGTTTTCCGGATCCATCACCGCACTGGTTACCCCCTTCCGCAATGGCAAGCTGGATGAAACCGCCCTGGCCGACATGGTGAACTGGCAGGTGGAGCAGGGCACCCATGCCGTGGTTCCCGTGGGCACCACGGGGGAGACCACCACCCTGACCGAGGCCGAACACAAGCGGGTGATCCAGATCACCATCGAGGCGGCCAACGGGCGGGTGCCGGTGATTGCCGGTGCCGGCTCCAACAACCCGGACGAAGCCATCGAATATACCCGTTTCGCCGAGGAGCTAGGCGCGCAGGCCACCCTGCACGTGGCCGGTTACTACAACCGCCCCAGTCAGGAAGGGTTGTTCCAGCACTATCGCAAGGTGCACGATGCCACCGACATTCCCATCATTCTCTACAACATTCCGCCTCGGGCCGTGGTGGAAATCTCGCTGGACACCCTGATCCGCCTCTCCGCCCTGCCCCGCATCGTGGGCGTGAAAGACGCCACCGGCGATCTCTCCCGCCCCGGCCGCGAACGCATCCGGGTGGAACAGCCGTTCTGTTTCCTTTCCGGCGAAGATGCCACCGCCGTGGCCTACAACGCCATGGGCGGCCAGGGCTGTATCTCGGTCACGTCCAATGTGGCGCCGGCGTTGTGCGCGCAAATGCAGCAGGCCTGCCTGGGCGGGGATTACCAGAAAGCGCGCGATATCCAGGACCAGCTCATGCCCCTGCACGAGATACTCTTTGCCGAACCCAGCCCCGCCGGCGCCAAGTTCGCCGCCAGCCTGCTGGGCTTCTGCACCGACGAATGCCGCGTGCCCATCATGCCACTGAGCCGCAAGACCAGGGAAAGCATCGAGCGCATCATGGCGGATATCGGCCTGAAACGCTGAGTCGAAAAAACGGGCCTTGCGGCCCGTCAAGAGAAAGCCATCCCTGGCCTGGCACATGCGCTGGCGGAAGCCGGGCTCCCACAGCACCGATGAAAATATACTTACTGGCCGAATTGCTGGCGCAGGTACTGAATCACATTGCGCACATCCGTATCCGTCAGTTCCAGATTGCCACCCTTGGGCGGCATGGCCATGGGTGAACCGGGGCTTTGCACCCCATTGGTGACATTCTTCAGCAATTCCGTATCCGCCTTGCTCAGGCGGCCATCCTTGCGGGTGAAATCCGGAACACCCGGGAAAGCACCCTTGCCATCGGGTCCGTGGCAGGCAATACAGGTTTCCCGGTAAATGGATTCACCGGAACGGCCAGTGGAAGCCGTGGCCGGGCCGTCTGCCACAATCTTTTTCAACGGCACATTGGAGCGTTGCAGAAAGGTCAGTACATCCCGGGTTTCCTGGCCGGTCAGGCCCGCGCGTACCCGCATGTGAAAAGTGGTCGTCAACCACTGGTCGTCCCGCAATTCGGAAGCCGAGCGGATATTGTGACAACGGGAACAGTTATCGGCCCAGATCTTCGAGCCACGGGCAAAATCACCCGTTTCCGGATAGTCGAAAGCTTGTGCCGTACCGGCCAGCAATAACAGCAGGGCCTGCAGCCCCAGCGCCATAATCAACCCATTTCTTGCTTTCATGATCGTTCTCCTCAGAATCCGTAGGCCAGTTGCATAAGCAGGCGGTCGTTATCGGCCGCAGTACCTGCCATGCCGTCGTTGAATTCATAGCTGAACTTGGCCATGAAATTGCTGGTATAGAGATAGTTCAGTCCCAGTGCCCACTGCTTCTGATCACGGCTGTTCACCGCTGCGTCAAAATCACTGTAACGGGCCACTGCCTCCCACTTGCCGGGCAGAAAACGCCAGGACGCCTGGGTATACCAGCTACTCCAGTTGGCACCTTCCGAAGCAGTCAGGCCGGTGGTCGCTTCACCCACCTCCGTGTTCACATATTCGCCTCGAATATTGAGTGCGCGATAACTGAAATTGAAATCCACGCCAAAAACACTGTAATCCCGATCCGCTTCATCAAAGTAATCGAAACCACCGGCTTCTCCCGGTTCATTTTTCCCTTCGTCACCACCGGCAGCCTCGATTTCCAGCGCGGTGACCCGTGCCTTGCCCGTAGCGGCTGAAATACCCAGCTCCAGGCCCGGCATGGGCAAGAGGCCAAAGCGGCCACCAAAGACCTTGTTGCCATCCCGGTCTGCGCCAAAGCCCTCGGCACGCACACCTTCCAGCTCAAAGGTGGCCATGTCTTCCGTAGCCGCATTCAGTTCAGGGCCATTACCCACATAGACCGCATAGTTGGCGCGCATGTCCCCCAAGGGGAAACCGCCACGCAGCTGTATACCTGTTTCGGAGGTTGGAGCCGCGCCATCGTGACCAAAGCCAGGAGGTGCCGAAGCCAGTTTGTTGATCCAGGAGGGGTGCAGGTTTTGCCGGAATTGGCCCAACGGGCTGAGAAAACGACCTGCCACTACGGTGACATAGTCATTCATGAACCAATCGACCGTCAGATACTCCATTCCAACTTCCGTTTCACCACCAGGGCCAACTTCAAACTCCAGTTCGGATTCCAGCATGACCAGATCCCGGTACTGGAAATGGAAAATGGGTGAAAACGAACCTACGACAAAACTGCCATCACCACCTTCACTGCTGACATAGCCCACATCGGCATAACCGGCCATGTGCACCAGTGTGCTGGGAGCTTTCCATTCATCGGCAGAAGCGGCCACTTCAGCCACTTTCTTGACTTCTTCGTGCGTGGTAGCGGCCTGCTTTTCCTGTTCTTCCAGTCTTTTCTGTACTTCCGCCAGCTGCTTCTGCAACTGGGCTACGGTCTGGCGCAGGCTTTCCAGGTCATCTCCAGCCTGGGCCGTGGTGCTGGCCAGGGCAAGGCCCACCGCCAGCGCCAATGGTTTGCACAAGGGGTTGATTGATTTCATGCTCTTTACTCCATGGTGTGAAAAAAGGGAACCATGGAAGGCACGCGAGTGGGCGTGATATGCGGTTTTTCACCTGAGGCAGCAGCCTGCTCGCGGACCTTCCGCGTGATGGATCAGGCTGTGTTTCGAGGGGGGCGAAACTCATCCCCTGCCACTTCATGCAAGCACAGAACCTGCTTGTGCCAGGGAATGATTTGAATTGCGGGGGCAACCGCCGTTCCAGTGAATGGAACCAGGGCATGCGAGAAAGACAGACCATGCTGCAAACAAGCACCGTCACAACCACAACCGGAATCATGATCACAACAGCAGGTCTGCTGGTCCGATGCATCCTTTTGCACCGAACCAGCGTGCATATCATGATCCATGGCTGCATGGGCCTGGCCTGTTGCCGGCTCATGGTCACAGGGCAATTGCACAGACAAGCCGGCAGCCATGACCGGCTGAACCAGCATGGCCAGTATCAGCAGGGACTGCAACAGCTTGTATGGGCCAAAACCCCGTCTCATGATTGCTCCCGGCTTTGTTCACAGATGGCCGTGATTACCTGATGCGCAGGATAATCCCGAACAAGGGAAAATTCCCTGATCTGAATCAATCCCTGCCCTCCAGCATGGCCTTGCGCTGACGGTATTCCTCCGGCGTGATTTCGCCCCGTGCCAGGCGGCGCTCCAAAAGCTCACTGGCTGAAAGCCGGCTTTCCTCATCGCCACGAATGCCCTTGAACAGCAGCCAGAGCAAAACAACCAGCCCGATCCAGAACAGCCACATCATCAGCCCACCTCCAAACATGAAATTCATGGCAGCCACCTCCTCACAATCTGACCTTGCGCAGGCGCAAGGCATTGGTGATCACCGATACCGAACTGAAGCTCATGGCCGCCGCGGCGATGATGGGAGAAAGCAGCAGCCCGGCCACCGGGTAGAGAATGCCTGCAGCCACCGGCACGCCCAGCGAGTTGTAGACGAAGGCAAAAAACAGGTTCTGGCGGATGTTGCGCATGGTGGCCCGTGAAAGCCTGCGGGCGCGCACGATGCCCATGAGATCACCCTTGACCAAAGTCACACCGGCCGATTCCATGGCCACATCGGTACCCGTACCCATGGCAATACCCACCTGGGCCTGCGCCAGCGCGGGGGCATCGTTGATGCCATCCCCGGCCATGGCCACCACCCGGCCCTCGGCCTGAAGCGCCTTGACCACCTCGGCTTTCTGTTCCGGCATGACTTCCGCCTGTACCCGGTCAATGCCCAGTGTATGCGCTACGGCTTCAGCCGTCTTGCGGCTGTCGCCGGTCAACATCACCACGGTGATGCCTTCCTCGTGCAGGGCCTGTATGGCCTCCGGCGTGGAAGGCTTGATGGGGTCTTCCACTTCCACCAGGCCTACAGGTTGGCCATCCACGGCCATGAACATCACCGTCTTGCCCTCGGCACGCAGCTCATCGGCCCGGCGCGGCAGCTCCGCCACATCCACGTCCAGCGCCTGCATCAGGCGCAGGTTGCCAATGGCCACGACCTGGCCATCCACCTTCCCGGTCACCCCCTGGCCGGTGATGGACTGAAAATCCTCCACCGGAGCCAGTTCGATGCCACGCGCTTCCGCGCCCCGGACGATGGCTTCCGCCAGCGGGTGTTCACTGACCCGTTCCAGGCTGGCAGCCAGCCGCAAGGCCTTGGCTTCATCGAATTGCACCAGGGTCCAGATGCCCGCCAGTTCCGGGCGACCCATGGTCAACGTACCGGTCTTGTCCACCACCAGCGTATCCACCTTCTCCATAATTTCCAGCACTTCGGCATTCTTGATCAGCACACCGGCGGCCGCGCCCCGGCCCGTGCCCACCATGATGGAAATGGGCGTAGCCAGGCCCAGGGCACAGGGGCAGGCGATGATCAGCACCGCGACCGCATTGACGATGGCATGGGCCAGCCTCGGCTCCGGGCCAATGCTGTACCAGGCCACAAAGGTGATGACGGCGATCAGCACCACGATGGGCACAAACCAGGCGGAAACCTGGTCCGCCAGTTTCTGGATGGGCGCGCGGGAGCGCTGGGCCTCGGCCACCATCTGCACGATCTGCGAAAGCAGGGTGTCGCTGCCCACCTTCTCCGCCTTCATCAGCAAAGTGCCGGTTCCATTGACCGTGGCACCAATCAGATGGTCTCCCACCTGCTTGCTCACCGGCACCGGTTCCCCGGTGACCATGGATTCATCCACATGGCTTTCGCCTTCCGTCACCACGCCATCCACGGGAATCTTGTCACCGGGGCGAATACGCAGGATATCCCCGATCTGCACCTGTTCCAGCGGAATATCCTCTTCCTGGCCATTTTCCCGCACGATGCGGGCCGTCTTGGGCGCCAGCCCCAGCAACATCTTGATGGCCTGGTTGGTGCGTGAACGGGCGCGCAATTCCAGCACCTGCCCCAGCAGCACCAGGGTCACGATGACGGCGGCCGCCTCGAAATAGACCGGCACCACACCCGGCTCGGATTGCATCACCGGCGGAAAAATGCCGGGAAAGAGCAAGGCCACCACGCTGAAGGCCCAGGCCACGGCCACTCCCAGGCCAATAAGCGTGAACATGTTCAGGTTCCAGGTTCGGACCGACTGCCAGCCGCGCACGAAGAAAGGCCAGCCGCCCCAGAGCACCACCGGCGTGGCCAGCACGAACTCGATCCACTGCACGGCGCGCATGTGCAGGCCTTCCGGCAACCACCCCGGTGCCAGGTCCGCCACCATGGCCAGCAGGAATACGGGAATGGACAATACCGCGCCCACCTTGAAACGGCGGCTCATGTCATCCAGCTCGCTGGTATCTTCCTCGGCCGTGACCGTTACCGGCTCCAGCGCCATGCCGCACTTGGGGCAGGAACCGGGGCCAATCTGGCGCACCTCCGGATGCATGGGGCAGGTGTATTCCGCGTCCGGCGGGCCTTCCACTACCGGCGCCGTACCGTGTTGTGCCTGTTCGATATAGGTTTGCGGGTCCTGGCTGAACTTCTCCTTGCATCGGGCACTGCAGAAATACCAGGCCTGGCCCTCGTGCTCCAGCTGATGCGGGCTGTCTTCACTGACGGCCATGCCACAGACCGGGTCCTTCAGGGTTGCATGGTGGCAGGTGCCATGGTCGGAATGGTGTTTATGGCTCTGGCCGTGCCCATGATGCTCATGGTCAGCCTCTGCTTCCTGGCCACCGGCCAGATAGCGTGCCGGCTCAGCCTGGAACTTTTCCAGGCAGGACGCGCTGCAAAAGACCCATTGCCGGCCTTCATGTTCGCTTTGATGCGGGCTGTCTTCCGCAACCTGCATGCCACAGACGGGATCGGTTTTCATGATGTTTCTCCTCGGTTTTCAAGCCTTTGGGGGTGGTGCCAGTTAGCGGCACAGGGGGCTACACGGACCACGCGGGCCCGGTTTCAGGCTGTGCGGCTTCGAGGAGGACGTTCGAGATTGACCGGGAAGGGAGGCGGCAAGTGGGCGGAGGAAAAGGCAAAGATTCGGGCATGTACCGGCGCGGTGACCTGCCAGGGGCGATTCAGCAATACGGCTTGCACAGCCAGCAGGGAACAGACGCTTACACAGGATGCATCCATGTCACAGGGCAGGCCCTGCTCGCAACAGCAATCATCCATATCCGAAGCGTCCGCAACCACGGCACTGGTAATCGTGCCGCTCACGGTCTCATGACAATGCCGGCTGGCCACCTCCGCCACCGACAGGCCGGGGCCCAGCAACAACACCAGCGCCAGCAGGCGGCTGATCCAGAGTTGTGCTGAAAGGCGTGTATTCATCTTTCCCCCGTTGCATGCCGGCAAAAGCGTAAGCATGAGATCCACAGCATAGCATGCTGTTCATAGGGTGTGACTACAGGCTGGGGGGATGGTTCCACATGCATGAAGAAAATGCTTGTGGCGTCGAACCCCTCAAACAGGTTCACCGGGTAGACACATTCACACCACTAAAATAGAAAGAAAATGGATGGACGCCCAACGGGCTGCCCGAGCAAAGCGACGGTGGAGCACAGGGATGTGCGGAACGTCGGAGTGGCAGGACAGCCACTCCGGACGCCCAGCAGGCGGCCCGAGCACAGCGAGGGTGGAGCACAGGGAGGTGCGGAACAATCCAACCGCCGAGCAAACCCGCCGCCGGTATTCAATAAAGCAAGGAAATGAAGATGGTGGCCAGGGACGGAATCGAACCGCCGACACGGGGATTTTCAGTCCCCTGCTCTACCGACTGAGCTACCTGGCCCCGAAAGGAAGCGCGTATTAAACCCGCAGCCTGCCGGAATGTCAACCGCTATTCTACATGGCCAGACCTTATGGCGGGCCGGTCGGCCTAGCCGGTGCCGAAGGTTTCAGCGGCCATCATGCTGCAGACGTTTCGCGGCCTGGCAACCCATGTGTACGCCTTCCTCGCAGGCCCGGGCATAGAGTTGCCGGGCACGGGCCTTGTCCGTTCCCACGGCTTCTCCCAGCTCGTACATGCGCGCCAGGTTGGCGCAACCGGTCATGTCGCCCCCCTTGCAGGCCCGCTCGAAGAGCTGAAAGGCCTTCTGCCGGTTCCGGGCCACGCCATCACCGCTGTAGTACATGGCCGCCAGATTGGCGCAGTTGTCGGCTTCTCCCCGGTCACAGGCTTGCTGCAACAGGGTGGCGACCTCCACATCGACAGCCCCTTCTCCAGCAAGCAGCAGGCCCGGCATCCCCAGGCACAGGAACAAAAACACGGCCTTCATGACTCCCCCTAATCAACTCTGGTGATTTTCAACCATCGGTATTTTGCCTGAAAAGTTGCTTGTGAACAGCCATGCGCTTCACAATCCACAACAATGCCCCACCCCACCGGGCCGGCTTCTTCTGGCTCCGGGCTTTGATAGAATCGGCTTTCGTGAATCAGCAAGCCACCGGAGCCCGCATGCATCTCAGTGCCCAGGCATTTCGCCAGCAACCCCGCAAGGCCGTCACCCTCCTGGGCATGTCCGGCGTGGGCAAGACCTGGCTGGCCAACAAGCTGCGCCAAAGCCACTGGTTTCATTATTCCGGCGATTACCGCATCGGCACCCGCTATCTGGACGAGGCCATACTGGACAACCTCAAGCAGCAGATGATGCAGGTGCCCTTTCTGCGCGAGTTGTTGCGTTCGGATTCCATCTACGTGCGCAACAACCTCACCATCGACAATCTGCAACCGCTATCCACCTGGCTGGGCATGCTGGGCAACCCGGAACTGGGCGGCCTGCCGCTGGATGTGTTCCGCCAGCGCCAGCGCCTGCACCGCGAGGCGGAAATCCAGGCCATGCTGGATGTGCCGGATTTCATCCACAAGGCCCATGCAATCTACGGCTACGAGCATTTCATCAACGATGCCGGTGGCAGCCTGTGCGAGCTGAATGAGCCCCGGGTGCTGAAAACCCTGGCCGAGCACACGCTGATTCTCTACATCCGCGCCACCGAGGCGGATGAACAGGCCGTGCTGGAGCGGGCCCGGACCCACCCCAAGCCCATGTTCTACCGCGATGCCTTTCTCGACGAGGCCCTGCCCGAATACCTGCGGGCCAACGGGCTGGAGTATGTGGCCCAGATCGACCCGGATGATTTCGGCCGCTGGATCTTTCCGCGCCTGTTCCATGCGCGCAAGCCCCGTTACGAGGCCCTGGCGAAGGAATACGGCTACAGCGTCAGCAGCGTGGAAGCCGGGCAGGTACAGTCGGAGGATGATTTCATCGAGCTGATCTGTACCGCCATCGAGCGCGAGGGCCGCTGAGATGCCATTGGTGATCCGCAATGATCTGCCCACCTACCAGCGCCTGCAACAGGCGGGCCTGCGCATGCTGCCCCGGGGCCGCGCGCTGCAGCAGGACATTCGCGAATTGCATTTCGGCCTGCTCAACATGATGCCCGACGCCGCCCTGGAAGCCACCGAACGGCAGTTCTTCCGCCTGGTGGGGGAAAGCAACCCGGTGGCCCAGTTGCATGTGCACCCCTTCACGCTGGAGGAAATCCCCCGCGGCCCGGAAGCGCAGGCCCATATCGAGCGGTATTACGACCGCTTCGAGGATCTGCAGCAACGCGGGCTGGACGCGCTGATCATCACCGGTGCCAATGTCAGCCAGCCCGACCTGGAAAAGGAAGTCTTCTGGCAACCGCTGAAGAAAGTACTGGACTGGGCCTGGGACCACACCTGCTCCATTCTCTGCTCCTGCCTGGCCACCCACGCGGTGATGCAGGCCTGTCACAGGCAGCCGCGCCGCCCGCTGGGCTTCAAGCGCTGGGGAGTCTACCGCCACCGGGTGGTGGACCGCAGCCACCCGCTGGTCTTCGACATGAACACGGTGCAGGATGTGCCCCATTCCCGCTTCAACCAGATCGACCGGGAACAGTTCGAGGCCGCCGGCATGCATGTACTCATCGAGGCGGAGGAAGGCGTGCACATGGCTGTCAGCGCCGACGGCTTCCGCATGGTGCTTTTCCAGGGGCACCCGGAATACGACACCATCAGCCTGCTGAAGGAATACAAGCGTGAGGTCTACCGCTGGGCGCGCGGCGAACGGCCCGATTACCCGCCCTTTCCCGAGCACTGCTTCCCGCTGCAATCCCAGGCCATCCTGGAAGAATACCGCCAGCGGCTGGAACAGGCCCTGGCCCGGGGCGAGGCGCAGCTGCCCGAATTTCCGGAACGGCTGATCGCCCCCCGGCTGGACAACACCTGGCACGATTCCGCCGAAGGCATCATCAACAACTGGATCGGGCAGGTCTACCAGGTCACCCATGTGGACCCCACCCGCCAGTTCATGCAGGGCATAGACCCGCAAGACCCGCTGGGCTGGCTGGCCCAGAAAGGCGCGTGAAGCCCTGATGCACGCCATCACCCGCCCCGGCCTGGAACAGGCCCGCGAAATCCTGCGGCAGCGCTTCGGCTATGACGACTTCCGCCTGCAACAGGCCGAAATCATCCAGGCCCTGCTCGATGGTGAAGATGTGCTGGCGCTGATGCCCACCGGCGGCGGCAAGTCCCTGTGCTACCAGATTCCCGCCCTGCTGCTGCCCGGCACCGCCGTGGTGGTCTCGCCGCTGATCGCGCTGATGGAAGACCAGGTCACCGCCCTGGAACAACTGGGCATTCGCGCCGCCCTGCTCAACTCCAGCCAGGACAGCGAGCAAAAGCGCCACAGCTGGCAACGACTGAAAAACGGCGAGCTGGACCTGCTCTACCTCGCGCCGGAGCGGCTGCTCAACCCGGCCATGCTCGACGCGCTGGCCGGCATGGAACTGGCCCTGTTCGCCATCGACGAAGCCCATTGCGTCTCCCAGTGGGGCCACGACTTCCGCCCGGAATACCAGCGCCTCAACCAGCTGCACCAGCGTTTTCCCACGGTACCGCGCATCGCGCTGACCGCCACCGCCGACGCGCGTACCCGCGATGAAATCATCCAGCAACTGGCGCTGCAGCAGGCGCGGGTGTGCATCAGCTCCTTCGACCGGCCCAACATCCGCTACCACATCCACGAAGGGAGCAACGCCCGCGAGAGGCTGTGGCAATTCATTGAGCGCGAGCACCCGAAGGATGCCGGCATCATCTACTGCCTCAGCCGCAAGAAGGTGGAAGAAACCGCCCACTGGCTGAACCTGAAAGGCCGCGCCGCCCTGCCCTACCATGCCGGCCTGCCCGACCAGACCCGGCAGGAAAACCAGCAGCGATTCATTCGCGAAGAAGGGCTGATCATGGTGGCCACCATCGCCTTTGGCATGGGCATCGACAAGCCCGATGTACGCTTCGTGGCCCACCTCAACCTGCCGCGCAGCATCGAGGCCTATTACCAGGAAACCGGCCGTGCCGGCCGCGACGGCCTGCCGGCCAATGCCTGGATGGCCTACGGCCTGCAGGATGTCATCACCCTCAAGCAAATGATGCTGGCCCAGGACAGCCAGGCCGGGCACCAGCGGCAGCAACAACAGAAACTGGAAGCCATGCTCGCCCTCTGCGAGCACGACGGCTGCCGCCGGCAGCGGCTGCTGCAATGGTTTGGCGAAAGCCTGGAACAGCCCTGCGGCAACTGCGACAACTGCCTGGAGCCACCGGAAAGCATCGACGCCACCGAAGCCGCCCGCCTGGCCCTTTCCACCGTCTACCGCACCGGGCAACGCTTTGGGGTCACCCATCTGGTGCAGGTGCTGCTGGGTAAGGCCGATTCACGCATTCAGGCCCTGGGCCATGACCGCATCTCCACCTTCGGCAAAGGCACGGCACTGGACGCCCGCCACTGGCGCGCCCTGTTCCGCCAGCTACTGGCCGCCGGCCATCTGCGGGTGGACGACGAAGGCTATGGCACCCTGCGCCTTTCCGAAAGCTGCCGCCCGCTGTTGCGGGGCGAGGCAGGCTTCAGCCTGCGCAAGCCCCGGCGGGAGCGCACAAAAGCCGGTGGAAAAAACGGCGGCAAGGCCGGTAGCCCGCCCCTGCCCGAGGCCGACCAACCCCTGTTCGAGGCCCTGCGGCAACTGCGCGCCCAACTGGCCCGGGAACAGGGCGTGCCGCCCTATGTCATCTTCGGTGACGCCAGCCTGCGCGACATGTGCCGCCTGCGACCGGAAAACGAGAGGGATTTTCTGGAAGTCTACGGTGTGGGCGAACAGAAAAGGGAACGCTATGGCTCGGCCTTTCTGGAAGTCATCCGGCAACATCGGTCAGGCTGAGTCTACATATAGATAGCGCCGGAAACCATGGCGCTGTTGCAATGCTATAATTTCGGCCCTTTTTCCACAGGCAAGAACCATGAGTGAAACCCCTGCGCTGGATCAGCTGCGCCTCGGTGAACAGCAGGGCTTCTTCCGGGTGGGCCATAAGCCTGCGTCAGAAAACACCGCTCATTCCTTGGAAATCATTGGAAATTGACAGATGGTTACTCATCGCAATATCTTGGATTCTGCCGTAGCCAGGTATTGGCCATGTTTTCAGTTTGTGATGCAAAACAAGTGGATGGCACTCATGGATCTCAGCGAATGGTTGGTAGCCCAGTTCAATCGTGTGGACTTTCCGGAAGAGGAAGAGAAAGCACTGTGGGAAGCTGGGTATTACGAAGTGATAAAAGGGCCGATCACAAAAGAGATGCTGGATGATTGGCTGGGCATGATAGGTGCAAGCTCCATTGCCGAGTGGATAGAAATGGAAAAGAATGCGCTGTCGGAAGAAGAACTGGAAGCCGGCTGGGAAAAATGGCATCAGGCAATAGAAGCGGGCAAAAAAATCGAATGGGTCAACGAAGATCCGGAACCACTTGAGGATGCGGTCATTCTGGCCTTTCCATCCGGCAAACGACTGAACTGACCCTGGCCATCACATTTATGGGAAACCGGGCTGGAACCGATGGACTCAAATCCACCGGCAGCCGGGGCGAACCTTCGGTGCCACTGGCATCGGCCCGACTTTCCCGCGCCCCCGCGTGGGGGGCGACCCAGCAGCGCATCCACTGCCGGATTTTGCACATGCGGTTTCAATCCGCGCCCCCGCGTGGGGGGCGACCCTTAACCAAGGTCACAATGTCCAGCCGAATGCGTTTCAATCCGCGCCCCCGCGTGGGGGGCGACCAGCCCCCCGAGAGGCGGCGGGCCGGTTTTCCACAGTTTCAATCCGCGCCCCCGCGTGGGGGGCGACTTGCTGGCTCTGGGCATCGAGGCCCGCTCCGATGATGTTTCAATCCGCGCCCCCGCGTGGGGGGCGACTCGGAGCGTGTGATGGATGGGCTTCCCCGGTCAAGGTTTCAATCCGCGCCCCCGCGTGGGGGGCGACCGGAGTGTGGCATCCAGTTCTATAGGGTCCATGTTGTTTCAATCCGCGCCCCCGCGTGGGGGGCGACTGGCCCTTCCACAGCATGTCAAAGCCGCCTTCTTCGTTTCAATCCGCGCCCCCGCGTGGGGGGCGACAAGCGCGAGTGCCGCGAGGCCCGGCAGGCCATCATTGTTTCAATCCGCGCCCCCGCGTGGGGGGCGACCGATGCGGTGATGTTGATGGAGATTGCCCAGGTGGAGTTTCAATCCGCGCCCCCGCGTGGGGGGCGACCTGGCGCAATCTCCTGTACCTGCTGTTCCAGCTCTTGTTTCAATCCGCGCCCCCGCGTGGGGGGCGACAGGGTTCATGCGTCATTTTTACAACACGCTACCATGTTTCAATCCGCGCCCCCGCGTGGGGGGCGACTCCGCATGAGTCAGTTTTTTCCCATTTTTCACGGTTTCAATCCGCGCCCCCGCGTGGGGGGCGACGCGCGTAACAGTGCTTTGACTGGCCCCACTGCTCACGGTTTCAATCCGCGCCCCCGCGTGGGGGGCGACGATGCAGCTCCATGTGTTCATCGCGGGTCAGCGGGTTTCAATCCGCGCCCCCGCGTGGGGGGCGACCGGTTGATGTAGGTGGCCCGCCGCTGGGTGACAAAGTCCCAATCCGCCCCCCCGCGGGGGCCGCGCCTTGCCAAGCACACCCGCCCCG
>JALWTZ010000310.1 GCA_026993285.1 Lysobacterales bacterium
CCTGGCCGTAGGGTTCGGCCTCCTGCTCGTTGTGCAGGTAGTAACGGCGACGACCCCGGCCCGTTTCGCCATAGCCCTTGAACAGTTCTTCCAGTTCCTTGAGCAGGTTGGCCTCGAAACCGAAGTGGCTGAAGTTTTCCCGCTTTTCCTCGGCTTCCTGGGTCTTGGCCTTCATGGCCTTGCGGTCATAGCGGTGAAAGCTGTCTCCTTCCACCACCATGGGCGTGACCCCCAGACGGCGGAAAATGTGTTCGAAAGCCACCTTGACCGTGGATGTACCCGCACCGGAAGAGCCGGTGACCGCGATAACGGGGTGTTTCTTGGACATGTCAGTTTCCTCGCGCAAAAAGTTGTTGAATCTGTTCCAGTTGCAGGCCATCGTCCTGCAGGCTCACCGGGGAACCAGCCAGTTGGGCCGGCGGGTTGCCCGGTTCACCCAGATGTTCGAATACCGCCAGCGCACCGGAAAAATCCTGCTCGCGGGTATAGTCACACACGGTGATCAGCGTTTTCACACCGGCGCCCAGGGACGAGCGCAAGCCGTTTTCCGAGTCCTCCAGCGCCAATGCCTGCCCGGCGGGAAGATCGAGCTGTTCCAGCACATATTGATAGATATCCGGCGCCGGCTTCTTGGCGGCCACCACATCACCGGCGCCGATGACCTCAAACCAGTCTTCCACTTCCGGGCCAAAGGAATGGGCCAGCAGGCTGGAGACATTGGCCGGCGTGGTAGTGGTGGCAATGGCCAGGCGTATGCCCGCTGCCCGTGCCTGCTGCATCAACCGCAGCACGCCGGGCCGGGCGGGAATGCCCGGCTCGGCCATCAGCCGAACATAATGCGCCGTCTTGGCTGCGTGCAGCTTGCGGATAAAGCCATCCAGGTCCGTTTCAGGCACGCCATTGGGCCGATACCGCTCAATAAAATGGCGTATGCGTTCCTTGCCACCGGTGACCGCCAGCAGTTCACCATACAAGGGCACATCCCATTGCCAGTCCAGCCCGGCCTGCTCAAAGGCCAGGTTGAAGGCCACCCGGTGGCCGTCACGCTCGGTGTCGGCCAGGGTGCCATCCACATCGAAAATGATGGCCTGCATGCTGCATCGCCGCCGTTTACAGGCCGTAGTATTTGGCCATTTCTTCCAGATTCACCGGCTTGATCCTGGAAGCCATGCCGGCACAACCGAATGCTTCGTAGCGATCCTTGCAGATGGCGCTCATGGCCTCGGTGGCTGCACGCAGATATTTGCGCGGGTCGAAGTTCTTCGGGTTTTCCTGCAGGTGACGGCGAATGGCACCGGTGGAGGCCATGCGCAGATCGGTGTCGATATTCACCTTGCACACGCCATTCTTGATGCCTTCGACAATTTCTTCCACGGGCACGCCATAGGTCTCGCCCATGTCACCGCCGTATTCGTTGATAATCTTCAGCCAGTCCTGGGGCACGGAGGAAGAACCATGCATCACCAGATGGGTTTCCGGGATGGCGGCATGAATGTCCTTGATGCGCTCAATGGCCAGAATGTCACCAGTGGGCGGACGGGTGAACTTGTAGGCGCCGTGGGAGGTACCGATGGCAATGGCCAGGGCATCCACGCCGGTCTTGGCCACGAAGTCACGTGCTTCTTCCGGGTCGGTCAGCAGCTGGGAGTGGTCCAGCTTGCCTTCGGCGCCAATGCCGTCTTCCTCACCGGCCATGCCGGTTTCCAGCGAACCGAGACAGCCCAGTTCCCCTTCCACGGAAACGCCACAGGCGTGGGCCATTTCCACCGTCTTGCGGGTCACTTCCACATTGTATTCATAGCTGGAGGGCGTCTTGCCGTCGGTCATCAGCGAACCGTCCATCATCACCGAGGTGAAGCCCAGCTGGATGGAGCGCTGGCACACGGCCGGTGAAGTGCCGTGGTCCTGGTGCAGCACAATGGGGATGTCCGGCCATTGTTCGACGGCGGCCAGGATGTTGGCCTTCAGGAAGGCGGAACCGGCGTAGCTGCGGGCACCGGCGGAAGCCTGCATGATTACCGGGGCATCCACCGCGGCGGCCGCTTCCATGATGGCGTGTACCTGTTCCATGTTGTTGACATTGAAGGCGGGCACACCGTAGCCGTGCTCGGCGGCGTGGTCCAGCAGTTGTTTCAGCGTAATCAGCGCCATGGTCTTTCTCCTCTCGGATTTCAAATTCTGGGCGGCCAGCCTGTACATCTCAGGCACCGGGGGTTCAGCCTGTCGATGCTAGCAAGGCTGGCACGGGGGTTCTCTCTCTCGATTGGGGGGCGACCTGCCCTGCCAGCTAGCCCGGCAGGGCAGGTCAGGTCGGGTTCAATGCCGGGATCAACCCAGGGATTTCACCACCTCCACCACGTTTTCCACGGTGAAGCCGAATTCCTTGAACAGCTCACCCGCCGGGGCGGACTCGCCAAAGCGGTTGATGCCAATGGTCTTGCCCTGACAACCCACATAGCGATACCAGCCGTCGGTTACCCCGGCTTCCACCGATACGCGCTTGCTCACGGCGGCGGGCAACACGGATTCGCGATAGGCCTCGTCCTGGGCATCGAAGACCTGCGGGCAGGGCATCGAAACCACCCGCACCTTACCACCTTCGGCATTCAGCTGCCGGGCGGCATTCACCGCCAGCTCCACTTCGGAACCGGTGGCAATGAGAATGGTATCCGGGCTGCCGCCATCCGGCTCCAGCAGCACATAGCCACCACGGGCAATATTGGCCACCTGCTCGGGCGTGCGCGCCATGGCCGGCAGGCCCTGGCGGGAAAGGGCAAAACAGGTGGGGCCGTCCCGGCGGTCCACGGCCAGCTTCCAGGCCACGGCCGTCTCGGTGGCATCACAGGGCCGCCAGATCTGCATGTTGGGGATCATCCGCAAGGTGGCGGTCTGCTCGATGGGCTGGTGGGTGGGGCCGTCTTCACCCAGGCCGATGGAATCGTGGGTGAACACATAGATGGTGCCCTGCTTCATCAGCGCGGCCATGCGCAGTGCGTTGCGCGCGTATTCGGAGAAGATCAGGAAGGTGGCGCCATAGGGGATGAAACCGCCGTGCAGGCTGATGCCGTTCATGATGGCGGCCATGCCGAATTCCCGCACGCCGTAGAAGATGTAGTTGCCATCGGCATCATCCTTGCTGATGCCCTTGGAGCCGGACCACAGGGTCAGATTGGAACCGGCCAGATCGGCGGAACCGCCCAACAGTTCCGGCAGGTTGGGCGCGTAGGCCTCGATAGCCATCTGCGAGGCCTTGCGGGTGGCCACCTTGGCCATTTCCTGCTGGGTCTTTTCGATATAGGCTTGCGCCTTTTCTTCCCAATCCGCTGGCAACTGGCCGCTCATGCGCCGCTCGAACTCGGCGGCCAGTTCCGGATACTCGGCCTTGTAGGCATCAAAGCGGGCCTGCCAGTCGGCCTCGGCCTTGGCGCCATCGGCACGGGCATCCCAGGCATCATAGATCTCTTGCGGCACCTCGAAGGGGCCATAGGGCCAGCCCAGCTGCTTCCTGGCCAGGGCGATTTCCTCCTCACCCAGGGGCGCGCCGTGGCACTCTTCCTTGCCCTGCTTGTTGGGGGAACCATAACCGATGATGGTCTTGCAGCAGATCAGCGTGGGCTTGCCTGTTTCCGCGCGGGCCGCTTCCACGGCCTTGTAGATGGCATCGGCATCATGGCCGTCCACATCGCGGATCACCTGCCAGCCGTAGGCCTCGAAGCGGGCGGGGGTGTCATCGGTGAACCAGCCTTCCACCTCGCCATCAATGGAAATGCCGTTGTCATCATAGAAGGCAATCAGCTTGCCCAGGCCCAAGGTACCGGCTAGGGAACAGGCCTCGTGGGAGATGCCTTCCATCATGCAGCCATCACCCAGGAACACATAGGTATGATGGTCCACGATCTCGTGGCCGGGGCGGTTGAAATGCGCCGCCAGGGCCTTTTCCGCCACGGCGAAGCCCACGCCGTTGGTAATGCCCTGCCCCAGCGGGCCAGTGGTGGTTTCCACACCCGGCGTGTAGCCGTATTCCGGGTGGCCCGGCGTCTTGGAGTGCAACTGACGGAACTGTTTCAGGTCATCGATGGACAGGTCGTAGCCGGTCAGGTGCAGCAGGGAATAGATCAGCATGGAGCCATGACCGTTGGAGAGCACAAAACGGTCCCGATCCGGCCACTGGGGATTGCCGGGGTTGTGCTTCATGAAATCCCCCCAGAGCACCTGGGCGATATCCGCCATGCCCATGGGCGCGCCCGGATGGCCGGATTTCGCTTTCTGAACGGCATCCATGGACAGGGCACGAATGGCATTGGCAAGGTCTTTACGGGTTACGGTATTCATTGGCTATCACCTGCAAACAAGAGAAAAAAGAACAGACCGGCAACATAGCAGGCCCTTTGGATAAATAACAGTCAGTGTTTTTTATTTTTGTCATAAGCTATTTCTTATTCAATAGCCCAAATGCACCATGAGCTATACTGCCTTGCTTTCGAAAGAGGTGGATTCATGAACAGCACATGGCTCCAGTCACTGTTGCAGGATAGCCACTGGCCCGCACTCATTGTTTTTTTGCTGCTGTGGCTGGAATCCTTCCCCTTTACCGGGGTGTTGCTACCGGGCGTGGCATTGGTCACCGGCCTGGGTGCATTGGTAACGACTCAAGCCATGAATTACGTGGAAATCCTGCTGATTGGCAGTCTCGGTGCCTTTCTGGGCGAACACCTGATTCGAAAAAAACTGTCCTCGGATCAGCTGCAGCGCTATCAGGCCCTGCATGAAAAGATCCGCCACATGGGGCTGGAAAGCGTGCTGGCTGGTCGGTTTCTGTGGTTTGTTCATCCGCTGGTTCCACTCATGCTGGGTGCAGGCATGCTTCCTTTTTGTTGGTTTGTTGCCATCAGTCTGCCGACATGCCTGCTCTGGATGAATACCTACCTCCTGCTGGGTGTGCTACTGGCAGGCGTTTTTTCGGAGAACAGTCCGGCAGCCCTTGAGGCCATATCGGTTTTTGCCGTCTGTGCAGTGATTCTGCTCCTGATTCTCCTGGCATATCGCCAAACCCAAGGGAGACCTCTTTCATGAACCCACAAAAACCCATGACTACCTTCGCAACCAGCATGCTGGGTATCGGCTCCATGATTGGCGCGGGTATCTTCGCCCTGATGGGCGAGGCCGGCAACATTGCCGGCAGCGCCAGCTGGATTGCCTTTCTGATTGCCGGTGCCGTCGCCATGCTCAGTGGCTGGTCCATGGCCCGATTGGGTGCGCGTTACCCAGCTGCCGGCGGTATCGTGGAATACCTTACGCAGGGTTTCGGCCCCGGCTTGCTGGCCGGTTCCCTGAGTATTCTGCTGTATATCTCCGCCATGGTTGCGCTGGCCATGGTGGCCAAGACCTTTGGCAGCTACGCTGCCGCACTGCTGTCGACAGAAGGTTCCAGCCGCTGGGTCAACGGGCTGGCGGATCTGGTGGTGATCACCTTTGTGATGATCAACCTGGAAGGCGCTCGTCAGGTGGCTCGATCCGAAGGCATCATCGTGGTGACCAAGGTGGTGATACTGGTGGCTTTTGCACTGGCCGGGCTGTGGTTCAGCCGCCCGGAGCTGCTCTCACCACGCCATTACCCGCCCGCACAACAGATCCTGTTCAGTCTGGCCATTACCTTTTTTGCCTACGAAGGTTTTCGGGTGATCACCAATACGGCTGAGGACATGCCCAACCCGGCCAAAACCCTTCCACGGGCCATGGCATTGGCCATCTCGCTGGTTACCCTGCTGTACCTGCTGGTGGCCTTTGCCGTTTTCGGCAATCTGGATGTACCTGCCATTATTCAGGCCAGGGATTATGCCCTGGCCGAGGCAGCCCGGCCCGCTTTCGGGCAGGCCGGCTTTACCATCGTGGCCATTGCCGCGCTGATCTCCACCGCTTCCTCCATCAACGCCAATTTGTACGCCGTCACCAATGTAACTTATCAACTGGCCAGGGATGGCGAACTGCCGGCTGCCTTTGGCAAGCCGTTGGGTCGTTCCCGAGAGGGATTGTTGATCAGCGCCCTGTTGATCATGCTGGGCATTCATTTTCTGCGACTGTCCGAGATCGCAGCCGTTGGCTCCATCACTGTATTGATCGTGCATCTGATGGTACATATTGGTCATGTTCGCCTGCGTCGGGAAACCGGCGCATCCTTGGGCATGATCCTGCTGGCCATTGCCGCTACCCTGCTGACCATTGGTTTTGCGGTTTTTTATCTGGCGGAAGATTCCCCCCATATCATCTGGCTGGTTGGCGTGGCACTCACCGCCGCGCTGGTGGCCGAGGCCCTGTTGCAAAAACTGCGTGGACGGGTGATTTTGCCGCGTACCCCCGAACCAGGAAGGCAAGCCCATTGAACAGTGAACGCATCGAACTGTTGCTGCAACGTATTCAGCAGGCAGAAAATGAACTGGCGGATGAAATGGAACGCGTGCTGGAACAAAAGCGCGCGCAATTCCACTACAGCGTGCGCAAGGGCAAGGTCCGCTTCGAGAAAGGCATGCGCACCCTGCAGCGCAGCTATCGCAAGGGTGTTATCCGCTACATTCTCGATGCCCCCCTGCTCTACATCCTCACCGCGCCCGTGATCTACGGCATGATTGTGCCGCTGGTGCTGGTGGATGCCAGCATCAGCCTGTATCAGGCCATTTGCTTTCGGGTCTATGGGATTCCGCGTGTTCGTCGACGGGATTATGTGGTGATCGACCGCCACCATCTGGCCTACCTCAATACCATCGAAAAACTCAACTGCATCTATTGCGGCTATGGCAATGGCGTTGTGGCCTATGCGCGTGAAATCGTGGCACGAACCGAGCAATACTGGTGCCCCATCAAGCATGCCCGGCGGGCGAAAGGCACCCATCACCGGGCCGACCGGTTTTTTGAATATGGTGATGCGGAAACCTATCGCACTTCCCTGAAGCGCATCCGTGCGCAATGGGATGATGCATCCGAATAAATGATGTCCTGTTCAGCCACAGCAGGAACTGCCTGAAGAACCGCAACACCCGGATTCAGCTTCACCTTCTCCCTTCAGCCAGGATTCGATGGCCTGCCGTGTGGGCAGGCCACCGGCATGGACCACCTTACCGTCCACCACCACGCCGGGTGTGGACATCACGCCATAGCGCATGATCTCCGGCAACTCTTCCACCTTTTCCAGCACAATGTCCACGCCCAGGGCCTTGGCCGCCTCATCAATCATTTTCAGGGTGGTCTGACAATTGGCACAACCCGTGCCCAGTACCTTGATGTTTTTCATGGTGTGTATCCTCTGTTCAATACAAGCCAGGGTTTTCTTTTACGCACTTCAGCAACAACGGGTTCCGCTGGCCGTGCTGGAGCAACAGGCTGAAGCTTCGCCGGCCACTCCTATAGCTGGTGATTCATCTGCCACTTGCTGCGCACCGTTGTCAAAAACCGCGTCCAGTTGCTGGCCCGCTTCGTCACGGATGTGGCTTGCAATCTCCACGACTGTGGCAATCTGGCCTTCGGTAATGCCCATATCACGCAGTCGCCTCCGCTGGCATTGACCCATGTCCGGGTGCTTGCCGGCAATGGCGGCGGCCAGCGAAACCATCGCAGTGATGGCCGGATGCAATTCGGCAGTGGATTCTTGCCTGGATTGGGGGGATGACATGACCATACTCCTGTTACAAAACCAGATTGAAGACAAAGCCCACCAGCAGAATGCCGCTGCCCACTACGGTGGCAAAGGTGGCAATCAGGGGGAGTTTCAATACCTTGCGCAAAATGAGCATTTCGGGCAGGGAGAGTGCAATTACACTCATCATGAACGCCAGGGTGGTGCCCAGCGCCGCACCCTTGCCGATCAGGGCTTCAACGATGGGAATGATGCCCGCCGCATTGGTGTACATGGGAATGCCCAGCACCACGGCGGCCGGTACCGACCACCAGGCATCCTTGCCCATGATGGATACCATGAAGTTTTCCGGCACATAGCCGTGAATGGCCGCGCCTACGCCAATGCCCAGCAGGATATAGGGCCAGACCTTGCCCACAATTTCACGCACATGCGTGACACCGCTTTGCAGGCGATCATTCCAGGACAACACACGGCCATCCATCGGTGCCGTGGCACCACTGTGAATTTCGCGCACCCAATCCTGCAAATGGCGTTCCATGCCCAGCTTGCCAATCACCAGGCCGGAAACGATAGCTACCATCAGCCCCATGGCCAGGTACAGCAGCGCGATCTGCCAGCCAAACAGGCCCAGCAACAACGCCAGGGCAATCTCGTTGACCATCGGGGCTGATATCAGGAAAGAAAAGGTCACGCCCAATGGCACACCAGCGGACAGAAAACCGATAAACAGGGGCACCGCTGAACAAGAACAGAAAGGCGTGACAATACCCAGCATGGCCGCCAGTGTATTGCCCACACCCAGCCGCTTGCCGGCCAGCAAGGCGCGGGTGCGTTCGGGTGAGAAAAAGGTTTGCACCACGCCCACCACATAGACCACCCCGATCAGCAACAGAAACACCTTGGGCGTGTCATAGGCGAAAAAATGCACCGATTCACCCAGATGGGTGTCCCGGCTCAGCCCCAACAGGCTAATGACGCCATTGGCAAAATCATTGAGATGCCCATAGGCCAACAGCCAGACAGCCGCCGCCGTGGGCAGCCCCCACAGCCAGCGTTTCAGGGATACCACCTGCCGGTCACTGGCTTGTGCCGGCACGCGTTCCATTACAGACATGAGCGTTCTCCCGATATGTGTTACCGGGAAGACGCAAGGGATGGGGAAAGGATGCAGTTTTTTTTGCCTGACGCGGATGCCGTTACAGTGATCCCCTCTAAGCCATTCAGGGAATGGGCATCTCCCTCTCCGGCAGGCAGCAGATTCTGCCCTGTTCGTCGCGGTTGGGCCTGCACTGGATTTCCAGCGCCTGCTTCAGGCGCTTGCGTGCCCGCTGGATTCTCGCCTTCACCGCCGGCAGGGTCAGCTGGTTGGCCTCGGCATAGGTTTCCTGCTTCATCCCCATGAGATCACATTGCTCGATCACATGCCGGTCACTGGCCGACAGTGCTTGCAAGGCTTGTGGCAGGCATTGATCCAGTGTATCCACGGCCGGTCGCGCTTCCACATCCTCGGGCAGATCTTCCGGCAGATCCGTTTCCGGCCGCTGACGGCGGTAATAATCCACCAGCAGATTGCGCATCACCCGAAACAGCCAGGCACGGGGATTTTCCAGCGAACAAAAGCCAGCACCCTGGGCGATGGCCTTGACAAACACTTCCTGCAACAAGTCATCCACCACCGCATCGGCGTGGCCCATCTTGCCCAGCAAAAAACCACGCAGTTCGCTTTCATGCGCCTGCCAGGCCTGCACCACACAGTTCTTGCGTATCGGGTCGTATGTGCTTGCCTTGCTCATCGTTGCTTTATACAGCCCTTCGCCCATTCATAAACTTCACCTTATACTTGCGGCATGAATATTACCATCCGTCAATTGCAGGTATTTGCCAAGGCTGCCGAGCTGCTCAGTTTCACCCGAGCCGCCGAGGCCCTGCACTTGAGCCAGCCGGCTGTCTCCATGCAGGTTCGGCAACTGGAAGAACACCTGGGCATTCATCTGTTCGAACAGGTGGGCAAGCGCCTGCAGCTGACCCAGGCCGGAGAAGCCATGGAACGGTACGCGCTGGACATTCTCACCAAACTGGATGAAGCGCGCACCTATATGGAAGAACTGAAAGGTATCCGCCGCGGCCTGCTGACCATTGCCGTGGCCAGTACACTCAACCAGTTTGCCAGCCGCATCCTGGCTGCCTTTGTCCGGCAATACCCGGGTGTTCGGGTCAAGCTGGAAGTTTCCAACCGTGAGGAAGTGCTGGCACAGCTGATGCGCAACCACTGTGATCTGGCCCTGATGGGTACGCCACCGGAACATGAGCTGCTCACGGCCGACCGCTTCATGGACAACCCGCTGGTGGTCATCGCGCCCCATGACCACTGGCTGGTACATCGGCAAAATATTCCACTGGAGAAAGTGGTACGCGAGCCCTTCGTGATGCGTGAAAGCGGTTCCGGTACCTTTCAGGCCTTTCAACAACTGTTGAAAAACCAGCAGCTGCAACTGGATGAAGTGATGGAAATGAACAACAACGAGGCCATCAAGCAGTCCGTGGCTGCCGGCCTGGGGCTGGGTGTGGTCTCGCTGTACACCATCGAACAGGAACTGGCCGCGCGGCAACTGGCCGTGCTGGATGTGGAACACCTGCCCATCCGCCGCTACTGGCACCTGGTCCGTCGCTTTGGCAAGCGGCTTTCCTCCGTGGCCGAAGCCTTTCGCCTGTTTGTGCTGCGGGAGGCACCCCGCTACATGCCACCACCCGACTGGTATCCGGAACTTCGGCGTCAGCCCGCCGACGGCGTGTCACAAACCCGCGAAGAGGAATGTTCCGATTCCGGGTAAATCCGGGCCATCCATGGCCAGGATCCATTTTCAGCGTGTAAAGCTGTATTCGTCACCACTGCGTCGCACGGTAATCCCCGTTCGCTTCAGGGTTATCTCTTCACCATCTGCCAACCGTGCCCGCTCACCGGCTACATACAGCGTGTGATCTTCGGTCACGGCAATATGCACAACCCCCAGCTTGCCATTGTGATGGGGGGTCAATGTCAGGGTTTCAGCCATGATGTTGTCCTCCTCTGTCAATCAACGGCATGCACCAGATAGTGATGCCATCGGTATTTTTCAAGCGGGTTTTTCCGCTGCAGGGCTGCCAGAAAAGGCTTTGGGGGGGAAATGGTGGAGCCGAGGGGAGTCGAACCCCTGACCTCAGCAGTGCGATTGCTGCGCTCTCCCAACTGAGCTACGGCCCCGTGCAGGAGTGAGATTCTATTGCAACAACGCCTGAATCTCCAGAATTTCACTTTCTGCGGCCTGCAGCAATTGTTCCGCCGCGGCTTCATCCAGACCGTGGTCGGCAAAGTATTTCAGTGCCGGCACCGTATCAGGATCAGGCCATTCCGGCAGATGGTGTGTGTTCTTCAGGCTCAACAGCCGGGCTGTCAGGGTCACATCCACCAGATCAGCCGGGCCACCATGCTGATAGTCCAGCCGGTTTCTTTTCAGCGCCACTTCCACATAGTCATCATTCAATTCCCAGCGCTGCATCAGCAGGGCGCTGACCTTCGGCGTCAGGGCTTCGAGAAACTTGAGCAGTACCGCCGGTGGTGGCAATTGCCGACTCTGGCTGCTCAGGTAGGTGATGACCGGCAGGCTGCCCACATCCTGCAGTAGCGCTGCCAGTAGAGCCTGGTCGGCATCCACCTGCACGCGTGCTGCCAGTATGGCTGCAATGGCACTGCGCCTTACACTCAGCTGCCAGACACTGGCCATGGCCTGCTCGATAGCCTCGGAATGGCTGCTGAACAGTTGCCGGGCCGAATAGGCCATGATCAGATTGCGGGTGACCGGAATGCCGAAGCGACCGATGGCGGACTTGATATCCTGTGCTGGCAGTCGGGTGGCATATAACGGGCTGTTGGCGATTTGCAGAATATAGGCCGTTGCACCGGGATCGGTCTGAATGACGCGGGCGAGATCATCCAGTGTATGTCGCGGCTGGGCCACGGTATCACGCAGCTTGAGCGCCAGCCCGGGCAATCCCGGCAACAGGCCCTTGTTACGCACGATTTCCCTGTAGATTTTGGCAAAAACCTGATTGCTTTCCATGGTCACCTCCTGGTGTGCAGCATGAACCATGGCCCGGCCATTGATCAAGTCCCTGCAGTGCGGGTGATAAAAAAAGCCGCGCCCTTCGGCGCGGCTCGTTCCCTGCTTTCACAGGGAGATTCCAGGCAGGCCAGGGAGGGAGGGGGTGTGTTCAACCTGCCTGGAAAACTTGACGATCAGTTCCGCTCCATCAGACTCATCGCTTTCCTTTGGCCTTTGCCTTGCCTTTTCCATGGTGCCCCAGATAATCTGGCGGAAATTCATCCACGGTGATCACTTCCAGCCGTTCGGCATCAGCCTTGCGCAACAGGGCCTGTTCCTCTTCGTTGATCAGCCCCTGTTCCAGTGCGGCCTGCCACAGAGCCTCGCCACTGCCGGACAGTTCTCCCGCCTTGACCGCCTTCTGCAGCTTGCGCTCGATGGGTTCTGCCGCAATCACGATTTTCAGAGATTCATTCATCCGGCCCACCGGATTGTTATCGCTGGGCGTGGTAAAGATCACACCGGCCAGGCGCTGGCGGGTTTCCGTGGGGGAAAGCAGCAAGGCAGCCACCTTGTGCCCCAGACGGTCACTGGGTGGCACGGAACGCGTCCCCAGCGGGAAGATCATCAGGCGCAACAGCCAGGCCACCGGCCGCACCGGGAAATTGAGGATGAACTGGTGCAGGGCTTCCTGCATGTTGTAGACCGATTCATAACAGGCCCATTTCACCAGCGGCAGATCCGCGCTGTGCGCGCCCTGATCGTGCCACTGGCGCAGCACCGCCGAGCAGATATACAACTCACTGAGTACATCTCCCAGACGGGCTGAAAGTTTTTCCTTGCGCTTCAACTTGCCGCCCAGCACGCCCATGGCCACATCGGAGGCAAAGGCAAGGGCTGCACTGTAGCGATTGAGCTGACGATAGAAGCGGCGTGTGTCCCGGTTGCCGGGTGCCTGACTGAGCCAGCCCCCGGTCAGGCCCAGAAGGAAGGCACGAGCCGCGTTGGAAACACTGTGGCCGATGTGGCCGAACAGCGCCTTGTCGAAACGGTCCAGGTCATCCTTGGCCGCCGCTTCCATTTCTTCCAGCACAAAGGGATGACAGCGAATGGCGCCCTGGCCGTAGATCATCAGGCTGCGGGTGAGAATATTGGCCCCTTCCACCGTGATGGATATGGGCGAACCCTGCCAGGAACGGCCCAGATAGTTTCGCGGCCCCAGTACGATCCCCTTGCCACCGTGAATGTCCATGGCGTCCTTGATGATTTCCCGGCCGGTCTGGGTGGTATGGTATTTGGCAATGGCCGAAGGTACCGATGGACTTTCGCCCCGGTCCACCGCTGCCGTGGTCATTGCCGAAAGCGCGGCGACCTTGTAGGTACGGCCACCAATTCGCGCCAGGGCTTCTTCCACCCCTTCAAACCGGCCCACCGGCATGTTGAACTGCCGCCGGATGCGTGCATACGCTCCGGTGGCAAAGGCGGCCATGCGGGTCGCACCGGCTGAACCGGCCGGCAGGGAAATGGCCCGGCCAACCGATAAACACTCCACCAGCATGCGCCAACCCTGGCCCACATATTCCTGGCCACCGATGACCTGGCTCAGCGGCATAAACACATCCTTGCCGCGCACGGTGCCGTTGAGGAAGGGAATATCCAGTGGGTAATGACGGTTTCCAACCTGCAGCCCTTCGGTATCGCGTGGCAACAGGCCCAGCGTGATGCCCCGGTCTTCCTCGCCACCCAGCAGGCCGTCCGGATCTTTCAACTGAAAGGCCAGGCCGATCACCGTGGCCACCGGAGCCAGGGTGATATAACGCTTTTCAAAGGTCAGGCGTACGCCCAGTACCTTCTTGCCATCCACCTCCTGTTCACAGACCACACCCACATCCGGCAGGGAAGTGGCATCCGAGCCGGCAAAGGGTCCTGTCAGGGCAAAGCAGGGAATTTCCTCACCCACGGCCAACCGGGGCAGGTAGTAGTCTTTCTGCTCCTGGGTGCCATAGCGATGGATCAATTCCGCAGGGCCCAGTGAATTGGGCACCGTCACGGTTGAGGACAGTGTGGATGAAATACTGGACAGTTTCTGCAAGACCAGCGCATGTGCGGTTGCCGAGAACTCCAGCCCGCCATAGGCCTTGGGAATGATCATCCCGAAGAACCGGTTTTTTTTCAGAAACTCCCAGATCTCGGGGGGCAGATCCGCATCTTCATAGGTGATCTTCCAATCATGCGTCATGCGGCAGACTTCTTCCACCGGCCCGTCCAGAAAGGCCTGCTCGTCTTCCCGCAGTGTCACCCGGGGTGGATCCAGCAGCCGGCCCCAATCCGGCTTGCCGGAGAACAGTTCCCCTTCCCAGCCCACGGTACCCGCATCCAGGGCAGCGCGTTCGGTATCGGAAATCTGCGGAGCAATACGCTTGTACAGATCCAGCAATGGCTGCGTCAGTCGGGTTTTTCGCAGCTCATCCACATGCAATGGAATGATCACGGCCAGGGACAACAGCCACACCACCGCTTGCAGGCCCGGCGGGGCCAGATCCAGCAAGGCCAACACCAGCAAAGCCACCAGCAGGCTGGCCGACCACAACTTTCGGGGCAGCCTGAGGTAGGCCAAAATCAGTATTACACCGAGCAGCAAAAGCAGATAAAGTAGCACGGACATGACAGATCCCTCCTGAGAACCATACCCTGAAGTATGGATTAGCCATCGCCGCTAGTCAATACGCTTGCGTATGGAAATTTGCCCGGCAGAGGAGTAGACTTGCCTCCCATGAAAGCTACGGACAAAAAGCGACTGACCGTCATCGACTGGGAAGAAGCCGCACTGGAAATGATTGCCGAACAAGGCGTGGACGCCTTGGCCGTGGAGCCGCTTGCGCGCCGGCTGGGCGTAACCAAGGGCAGCTTCTACTGGCACTTCAGCAGCCGGGACGAGCTGCTCTACTCCGCGCTCAAGCACTGGCTTGATGAAGAATCCCGCATGGTCGAACAGATCCGTGCCATCGAAGATCCAAGGCAACGGCTCATCAACCTGTTTCAGCTGGCTGCTCAGGAACACCCCTCACACAAACTGCTCAGCGCCCTGTTCCAGGCCCAGGGCGATGAAAGCATTGCCCATCTGCTCGAGCAGATCAGCAACCAGCGACTGGCTTCCCTGAGTGAATCCTTTGCGCAGCTGGGCATGGACCCGGCCGAGGCCGACCACCGCGCCCTGCTGGCCTACACGGCCTATGTGGGCTTCCTGCAGCTGGTGCGTAAAAGCCATGGCGTGAAAATGACGCCGGAAGCCTTTGAACAGTATATTAATCACATGATTGATACACTGATCCCTTCCAACCGCCTCAACCCCGACGAATGAAACGCGACGTCTACGACATCAAGGGTTTCAGCATCGTGCTGGATCATGTGCTCCATGTCAGCCCGGTCTTCCGCAACGATGACGAAGGCATGCAGTTCAACATTCGCATGGGGCAGGATGTGGTGCTACCCATGAAATACCCCGAGCGGGCCGAAGCCGTATTGCAACGAGAATTGCTGGTCAAGGCACTGCGCGGCGAACACTGACAAGGCTTTACCATGCAAGATTCCCTGATTCACGGCCTGTGGCCCTATGGTGGTGGCTGGGCCATTGCCCTTTTCCTGCTGCTGACACAGATCACCATACTTTCGGTCACACTCTTTCTGCACCGTGCCCAGGCACATCGCGCACTGGACCTGCACCTGGCAGTCAGCCACTTTTTCCGTTTCTGGCTTTGGCTGACCACCGGCATGAACACCCGTGAATGGGTAGCGGTACACCGCAAGCATCATGCCCGCTGCGAAACCGAAGCCGACCCCCACAGCCCGGTGGTATATGGCATCTGGAAAGTGTTGTTTCAGGGGGTGGAGCTCTACACGCGAGAGGCACAAAACCCCGAAACCCTGGAGAAATACGGCAAAGGTACACCGGATGACGCCATTCAGCGCAAGCTTTATGACCACTGGCGTTATCTGGGCATCAGCCTGATGCTGTTGATCGATCTGGCCCTGTTCGGCCCTATCGGCCTGACCTTCTGGGCCGGGCAGATCCTTTGGATCCCCTTCTGGGCTGCAGGCGTCATCAACGGGGCCGGGCACTGGTGGGGCTATCGCAACTTCATCACCCAGGACACCGCCACCAACCTGCTGCCCATTGCCTTTTTTATCGGTGGCGAGGA
>JALWTZ010000311.1 GCA_026993285.1 Lysobacterales bacterium
AAATGGGCCGCCTGCAGGAACGCATCACCTCCACCAAGACCGGTTCCATTACCTCCATCCAGGCCGTGTATGTGCCGGCCGACGACTTGACCGACCCCTCGCCGGCCACCACCTTCGCCCACCTGGACGCCACCGTTGTGCTGTCCCGCCAGATCGCCGAGCTGGGCATCTACCCGGCGGTGGACCCGCTGGATTCCACCTCCCGCCAGCTGGATCCGCTGGTGGTGGGCAACGAACACTACGAAGTGGCCCGCAAGGTGCAGGGCACCCTGCAGCGCTACAAGGAGCTGAAGGACATCATCGCCATTCTCGGCATGGATGAACTGTCCGAGGAAGACCGCCTGACCGTGGCCCGTGCCCGTAAAGTCGAGCGTTTCTTCTCCCAGCCCTTCTTTGTGGCCGAAGTGTTTACCGGTACCCCCGGCCAGTACGTGCCGCTGAAGGAAACCATCCGTGGCTTCAAGGGCATCGTCGAAGGCGAGTACGATCACATTCCCGAGCAGGCCTTCTACATGGCCGGTACCATTGACCAGGTGGTTGAGCGCGCCAAGGAAATGGAAGCCAAGGCCGCCTGAGCGCCACCATAAGAGGAGTGCAACATGGCCATGACCATGCATTGTGACATCGTCAGCGCGGAGCGGGAGATCTACTCCGGCCCCGTGACCATGCTCATCGCCACCGGTGAGCTGGGCGAACTGGGGATCACCCCGCGTCACCAGCAGCTGCTGACCCGGCTCAAGCCCGGTCACATCGAACTGAAGGTACAGCACAAGGAGATGTCGGAAGTCTTCTATGTATCCGGTGGCTTCCTGGAAGTGCAGCCCCACGCGGTCACCGTGCTGGCCGATACCGTGGAACGCGGTGAAGACCTGGACGAAGAAGCCGCCCGCAAGGCGCTGGAAGAAGCCGAGCGCATCCTCAAGGACCAGCAGGAAGGCAAGGAGGTGGCCACTGCCGAAGCCATGCTGGCCCAGGCCGCGGCCCAGCTGCGCATCATCGAGGAACTGCGCAAGAAGGGCCTGATGAAGTAAACCGGCCCGGAGCGATATCCAGTGAAAAACCCCGGTTCGTCCGGGGTTTTTTATTGCGCCGAATTCATCATCAGCCGTACGGAGGCGAATGCAGTACACTATGCGTTGGTTATCAGACGCAAGCAAATCGATGAATACCGCCGCAATCCATATTGTCATTCTGGCCGCGGGTAAGGGCAGCCGCATGCAATCATCCAGGCACAAGGTGCTGCAATTGCTGGCCGGCCAGCCGCTGCTTGCACATGTCGTGGCCACAGCGCGCAGTCTGCATCCCGCCGCCATTCATTGCGTCATCGGTACCGATGGTGCGGTGATTCGCAAGGCGATGGATGACAGCGCGATCCAATGGGTGGAGCAACGGGAGAAACTGGGCACCGGCCATGCGGTGGCACAAGCCATGCCGGGTATACCGGAATCGGCCCAGATGCTGGTGTTGTATGGCGACACCCCCCTGTGCAGCCGGGCGGATTTGCAGGCACTGCTTCAGCAATCCACCGAACAACTGGCTGTCCTGGGCATGGAACTGGACGACCCCACCGGTTACGGGCGGCTATTGTGTGACGGAGAAGGCTTGCGCGCCATCATCGAGGAGAAGGATGCGGACGATAACGAGCGGGCCATTCACCGGGTCAATACCGGCATCATGGCCGGGCCGGCCACGGTGTTTCGCCAGTGCGAAACACTGCAGCGTAACAACGCGCAACAGGAAGCCTATCTCACCGATCTGGTGGCGATTGAGCGTCAGGCGGGCCGGCCGGTCAATCTGGTCATGGCGGTGGATGCCAGCCTGTGCCAGGGCTGCAATACACCACAGGAACTGCAAAAACTGGAGCGCATTTTCCAGCAAAGACAGGCCGAGAGCCTGATGGCGCGGGGTGTGCGCCTGGCCGATGCCAGCCGGGTCGATATCCGGGGAAGCATCGAAACCGGCCGGGATGTGGAACTGGATATCAATGTCATTCTGCAAGGCCACTGCAGGCTGGGGGATGGGGTGCGTATCGGCGCGGGTTGTGTGCTGAACAATGTCACCGTGGAATCCGGTGTGACCATTCTGCCCTACAGCGTGTTGGAAAACTGCCATGTGGGCGCGGAAAGCACCATCGGGCCCTTCGCCCGTATTCGCCCCGGTACCCAGCTGGCCGGTCACAACAAGGTGGGCAATTTCGTCGAATTGAAAAACGCCCGCGTGGGCCAGGGCAGCAAGATCAATCACCTGTCCTATGTGGGGGATACCCACATGGGTCGGCAAGTCAATGTGGGCGCGGGCACCATCACCTGCAACTACGATGGCGCCAACAAGCACGTGACCGTGATCGGCGATGATGTGTTCATCGGCTCCAACACCGCCCTGGTGGCCCCCATGGAAGTGGGCGACGGTGCCACCATCGGCGCCGGCAGCACCCTGAGCAAGGATGTGGAAGCCGGCACGCTGGCGGTGGAACGGGCACCGGCGAGAACCATCCGGGGCTGGAAACGGCCACGCAAACCGAGACATTGAGGTAGCCTTATGTGTGGCATCGTGGCAGCCATCGCCGAACGGGAAGTCAGCCGCATCCTGCTGGAAGGCCTGAAGGCACTGGAATACCGGGGCTATGACTCGGCGGGCATGGCCGTCATTGAGCACGACACCATTGCCAGCCTGCGGGAAGTGGGCAAGGTGCATCGCCTGGAGCGGGCATTGGCGCAACAACCCTTGCCGGGACGGCTGGGCATCGCCCATACCCGTTGGGCCACCCATGGAAAACCGGAAACCCGCAATGCCCACCCGCAGGCCTCCGATCATCTCATGCTGGTCCACAACGGTGTGATCGAAAACCACCAGCAGTGGCGGGAGCGGCTGGAAGCACAGGGCTATCATTTCCAATCGGACACTGACACCGAGGTGGCCGCACACCTGCTGCATCAGCGCATGGCGCAAGGGGAAAGCCTGCTCCAGGCCATGCAATGGCTGTCCGGCCAGTTGCAGGGCGCCTTTGCCCTGGCGGCCATCAGCACCCGCGAACCGGATCGGTTGCTGGCCTGCCGCAAGGGCGCGCCGCTGGTCATCGGCGTGGGCATCGGCGAGCATTTTGTGGCCTCCGATCCCATGGCCCTGTTGCCGGTAACCCGCCAGTGCATCTATCTGGAAGAGGGCGATGTGGCCGAGATCCAGCGCGAAAGCGTGCGAATCTATCAACAGGGCCAGCCGGTGGAACGCGAAGTGCACAGTCTGGAGCTGGAAAGCGGCAAGGCCAGCAAGGGTGAATACCGCCACTGGATGCTCAAGGAGATCCATGAGCAACCCGCCGTACTGGCCGAATGCCTGGAAGGGCGGCTGGACGCGGAGGGCCGGGTCGGGCCGTTGATGGCCCACGATGAGCGCGCGCTGCTGGCACAAGTGGAACAGCTGCATATCGTCGCCTGCGGCACCAGCTATCACGCGGCGCTGGTCGCGCGCTACTGGATGGAAGAATGGCTGCAACTGCCGGTGAGCGTGGAAATCGCCAGCGAATACCTGTACCGGCGGGTGGTGGTGCCCGCAAACACGGCCTTCCTGTGCATCTCCCAGTCCGGAGAAACCCTGGACACCCTCAACGCCCTTCGCAAGGCGAAGGAAAAGGGCTATCTCTGCACTCTGGGCATCTGCAATGTGCCACGCAGCACCCTGGTGCGGGAAGTGGACCTGTGCCTGATGACCCGAGCCGGGCCGGAAATCGGCGTCGCTTCCACCAAGGCCTATACCACACAACTGGCCGCCCTGGCCCTGCTGATGCTGGCCCTTGGGCAGGCCCGCGGGCTGGAAGCGGAACCCCTGCAAAAAGCCGGCCGGCAGTTGTTGCGGCTGCCCGGTGATGTGGAGGCCATCCTGTGCCATGCCGATGCCATACATACCGTGGCCGAGGCGCTGATGCCAAAGACCAATGTGATCTTCCTGGGCCGGGGCTATCAATATCCGGTGGCCATGGAAGGCGCGCTGAAGCTGAAGGAGATCTCCTATATTCACGCGGAAGCCTACCCGGCCGGTGAACTGAAGCATGGCCCGCTGGCGCTGGTCAATGAAGACCTGCCGGTGGTGGCCGTGGCACCCAATGACCGCCTCCTGCAGAAACTGCAGGCCAACATGAAGGAAGTGCAGGCCCGTGGTGGCCAGATCTACGTGTTTGCGGATGAGGCCGTACAGCCCGAAGGCCGCCTGCAGGGGCTGGTACAC
>JALWTZ010000312.1 GCA_026993285.1 Lysobacterales bacterium
GGATGCGTACCCGCTTGCGCGCCCTGGGCTTCCAGAGACCCGCTTCGATCATCCATTGACGTAGCGTCTCCACAGAGAGCTTGTACTGATGCAACTCGAGCAACTTCTCACAAGCCAGGGTGGGGCCGAAATCGGCATAACGGGAGCGCACCAGCTCGAGGATCTCCTGCCGGACTGCCAGCGCGATCTGATTGTTGGGGCGCCTGCCCCGGTGGCGGGAAATCAAACCTGCCGCCCCCTCGGCCCGGTAGCGCTGCACCAGACGCTTGATCTGCCGTACGCTCAAACCCAGCTGCCGGGCCGCATCCTTTTGCCGCAGTCGCTGCTCGACCACCTGACGGATCACACCTGCTCGATCCAGTTCCCGCTGACTCATCGTAATGGACTCCTTTGTCATGTGCCCCCCTGTAAACAAAAGGGGACATTTTAGAATTGAACAAAGGGAACATTACTGCTTTGGGCTAACACAGTCAGTAAAGGCCATTGACAGCAAGCCCCGACGAAAAGTATGATTCGCCTCTTGATTTTCGCACCCTGATTCATTGCAAAGGTTTTAGACATGAAACGCACATTTCAACCCAGCAATCTGAAGCGCAAGCGTACTCACGGATTCCGTGCCCGGATGAAAACCCGCAGCGGTCGTGCCATCCTGGCTGCACGTCGAGCCAAGGGCCGCAAGCGTCTGAGCGCCTGAGACGGGTCTTGCTGCCCGTCTGAGCCATGATCGGCACCCGTTTTTCGCGCCAGGCGCGCTTGCTCAACGGGGCCCAGTTCAGGCGGGTGTTTGAACAGGCAGAGCGATCCGCGGATCGCTTTTTTACTGTTCTGGGCCGCCCCAACGGGGAAGAAGGCGCCCGCCTGGGACTGGCCATTTCCAAGAAAGTGGACAAACGCGCCGTAGGCCGCAACCGGATCAAACGACTGGTGCGGGAAAGTTTCCGCCAGCACCGTCAACAACTGTCAGCCGTGGATCTGGTGGTCATGGCCCGTCCGGCGGCCACCCGGGCCGATAATGAAAAGCTGCTCAAAGCGCTGGAACGCCACTGGCGAACATTCGGAGCCTGATCCATGAATACCCGTACCCTGCTGGTTTTCTCCTTTCTTTTTGTCTCCTATCTGTTATGGCAGGCCTGGCTGGATGACCAGAATCGTGCCCACCAACCCCAATCGGTAGCGGCGCCCGCAGCTTCGCCCGAAACCATGGATGGGACGGATGTTCCGGCTGCAGCCCAGGCCAGCGGACAGCCGGCGCTGCCCGTGGAGCGTGGTTCCGCCAGCAATGCCAGCCGCCTGATCGAAGTGCAGACCGATGTGCTGAATCTGAAACTGGATCTGAACGGTGGCAGCATCGTCTATGCCGACCTGCCGAAATATCCGGTGGCTGCGGATCAGCCTGATGTGCCTTTCGTGTTGCTGGATCACAGTGACCAATTGTTCTATGTCAGCCAGAACGGCTTGATCAGTGCGGAAGGAGATGCGCCGAGTCACAAGACGCGCTTTCAGACTGAAAAGGAAAGCTATCGCCTGGGGGATGCGGAAACATTGACGGTAGCGTTGCACTGGCAGGGTGATGGCCTGGCAGTGACCAAACGCTATCGCTTTGAGCGGGGCAGCTATGTCATCCACAGCGAACAGGTGGTGCGCAATACCAGCAATCAGCCGCGTACCCTCAGTGCCTACCAGCAGTTTCAGCGCAGCAAACCGGAAAAACACAAGGGTTTTTCCAACACGCGTCGATACAGTTTTGTGGGTGCTGGCATTTACAATCCGGATGACCATTTCACCAAGCTGCCGCTGGATGACATGGCAGATGAACCGTTGAAAGCCAGTTTCTCCCATGGCTGGGGCGCCATGCTGCAGCTGCATTTCTTCACCGCCTGGATTCCTCCGGCGGAAGAAACCTGGCACTACAGTACCCGGGTGATACCCGGTGCCGAACCCCGTTTTCTGTTGACGGAAGTCAGTGAACCCCGCCAGCTGGCTCCCGGCGAGGAAACCGTTTTCCAGAGCCGCTTGTTTGCCGGCCCGAAACTGCAGAATGTGCTGCCGGAAGTGGCCGATGGGCTGGAACTGGTGGTGGACTACGGCATGTTTACCATTTTTGCCAAGCCGCTGTTCCATGTGCTGGATTTCTTCCATGGGCTGGTGGGCAACTGGGGTTGGGCCATTATTCTCCTGACCCTTTCGCTGAAACTGGCCTTCTTCAAGCTCAGTGAAGCCCAGTACCGGTCCATGGCGCGCATGCGCCAGATGCAGCCGCGCATCGAGGCCATCAAGCAGCGTTATGCCGAGGACAAGCAACGCCTCAACGAGGCAATGATGAAGCTCTACAAGGAAGAGAAGATCAATCCCCTGGGTGGCTGTCTGCCCATGCTGGTGCAGATACCGGTGTTCATCGCCCTCTATTGGGTATTGCTGGAATCAGTGGAACTGCGCCAGGCCCACTTCATTCTCTGGTTGCAGGATCTCAGCTCGCCGGATCCTTACTATGTGCTGCCGGCTCTGAACGGCCTGTTCATGTTTCTGACACAGCGGCTTTCTCCCAGCATGGGCACCGACCCCATGCAGCAGAAGATCATGCAGGCCATGCCGCTGGTGTTCTCGGTGATGTTTGCCTTCTTCCAGTCCGGTTTGGTGCTGTACTGGACGGTCAACAGCGGCCTCTCCCTGCTGCAGCAGTGGGTGATCACCCGCCGGCTGGAGCAGAAGCCCGCCTGAGTTTCGGGCCGTGCCAGCCGCCGGCGATACCATAGCCGCCATCGCCACCCCGTCGGGCCGGGGTGGGGTGGGGGTGATTCGCATTTCCGGCCCCGCCGCCGGTTCCTTGGCCGAAAGCCTGACCGGCAAGCCCCTCCCCGCGCCGAGGCAGGCCGTGCTGCGCCATTTTCTCGATGATCGGGGCGAAAGCCTGGACCAGGGCCTGTTGCTCTGGTTTCCCGGCCCGGCCTCCTTCACCGGCGAGGATGTGGTGGAACTGCAGGGCCATGGCGGCCCGGTGGTGCTTTCCCTGTTGCTGAAGCGGGTGCTGGCGCTGGGCGCGCGCCAGGCCGGCCCCGGTGAATTCAGCCAGCGGGCCTTTCTCAATGAGCGCATGGATCTGGTGCAGGCCGAAGCGGTGGCCGATTTGATCGACGCCGCCTCCGAGGCTGCCGTACGCGCGGCCAACCGCAGCCTGAGCGGAGCCTTCTCCAGCGCGGTGGAAGACTTGCAGGAGCGGATGACCCACTGCCGCATGTGGGTGGAATCGGCCATCGACTTCCCCGAGGAGGAAATCGATTTTCTCGCCGACAGACAATTGCTGGCATTGGTGGAGGCACTGGAGGCGCAATTCGACCAGGTACTGGCCCAGGCGCGGGAGGGCAAGGTGCTGCGTGATGGCATCCGGGTGGTTTTGCTGGGCCTGCCCAATGCCGGCAAGTCCAGCCTGCTCAACGCCCTGGCCGGCGAGGCGGCGGCCATCGTCTCCGACATTCCCGGCACCACCCGTGATCTGGTGCGGGAACAGATCCTGCTCAATGGCATGCCCGTGCATGTCATCGACACCGCCGGCCTGCGAGACAGCGGCGATACCATTGAGCGCCTGGGCATGGAACGGGCGCTGCAGGAAGCCCGTCAGGCCGATCTGTTGCTGGAAATTGTCGATGCCACTGCTCCGGACCAGCGGCCGGAGATTCCGGAAGCAATCCGCCGCCTGCCCAGCCTGCTGCTCTATAACAAGGTGGACCTGTGTGAGCGGCCACCGCCGGGCGGAGAAAATGCGCTGGCCATTTCCGCCCGTACGGGCGAGGGTTTGCAGGCGCTGAAGGACCAGCTCTATGACTGGGCCAGCGGCGGCCACCACAGCGGCGTGTTCAGTGCCCGCCAGCGCCATCTCGACGCCCTGCAACGGGCCTGGGGCCATGTACAGCAGGGCAGCGAAGCCCTGCGTCTGAGCGGTGCCGGCGAATTGCTGGCCGAGGAGTTGCGCCTGGCCCAGCAGGCCTTGTCAGAGATCACCGGTCGCTTCACCGCTGACGACCTGCTGGGTGAGATTTTCTCCAGTTTCTGTATTGGCAAGTAGGCCGTTGGTCACGCTGGTCAACCTCTCCCGTTTGGGGTACGCTTACGCCTCCCAAAAATGGTCAACGGCTTTGCATGATTCCAATCACCGTGTTTCAGGCCCTGCGCAAGGCGCTGGTGCTGGCTGTACTCCCCCTGTCCCTGCTGGGCTGTGGCGC
>JALWTZ010000313.1 GCA_026993285.1 Lysobacterales bacterium
ACGGAAACGGCGGAACCGGCCTGGCCCTTGCCCTTTGCCAATCAGCCCCTGCCAGCAGTCAGAGTGATTCGGGCCAGTCAGGAAGAGCGTGAAGCACACCGGCAACGCATGGTCGCTTTACGCGGAGATGCGTCCAAGGGTTGAACAGCGCTTTCCTCAGGCCGTATCCTTCGTATCAGGATCCTCGCCGGGCATGAAGTTTTCAGCGAGAACCTGATAAATGGCATCGTGAAATACCAGTGAGGAAAAACCGAAGGCGATGATGGCCGTGGCCATGATGGGCAGCAGCATGGCGTGGTCGTTGACCATTTCCATGACAATAACCGCGGCAGTAATGGGTGTCTTGACCACGCCAGTAAAGTAGGCGGTCATGGCCAGCACCACGATGGCGGAAGCATCTACGGAAGGAAACCAGGGAGCGATGGCCGCACCCAGCCCGGCGCCGGTGGACAAGGAAGGGGCGAAGATACCGCCGGGAATGCCACTGAGGTAGCTGAACAGGGTAGCCAGCCACTTGGCCACCGGATAGGTCCACCCGGGATTCGTACCTTCCTGCACAATGGCTTTTGCTTGTTCATAGCCGGCACCAAAGATAAAACTGTCAGATACCCATGCAACCAATACGACGCCCAGCCCGCAAACACCCGCTACCCATACGGCATGCTGCCGCGTATAGGGAGCCAGCCAGCGGCTGCCACCGACCAGCAGGCGGCTGAAAAGCCCACCAGCCACGCCACCCACCATGCCGAGCATCGGAATCATCAACCAGCCCCAGCCTGGGGGCAGATGGGCACTGGTTTGTCCAAAATAGGTGTAGTTGCCCAACAGGGACAAAGCTACGACTCCGGATAAGATGACGGCTACCAGAATGGTCCCGCTGGTTCTTTCATTGAAACTGCGCGCCATTTCCTCAATAGCAAAGAGTACTCCGGCGATGGGTGTATTGAAGGCTGCGGAAATACCTGCTGCACCCCCGGCCAGAATCAGCGCATGGTCGAGGTAGTGGTGTGGAAAGCGAACACGATCACCCACGGCAAACAGCACAGAAGCCCCGACGTGCACGGTTGGCCCTTCACGGCCAATGGAGGCGCCGGAGAGAAAGCCCAGCAAGGTCAGGCTAATCTTGCCAAAAGCAATGCGAAAGGAGAGCAGGCCCCGCCGCAGGCGATTCTCCTGTACATTCAGCGCAGCAATGGTCTGCGGGATACCGCTGCCTTGTGCACCAGGGAAGAAACGACGGGTCAGAAAAGCGATCAGCATCAGTCCCAATGGTGTGATCAGCATGGCCAGGGGGCCATGTTCCTGTAGAAAATGTGCATGCCAGTGCTCGGCTTTGCTGGCAGTGACGGCAAAGAACACTGACAACAGGCCCACCATCACGGCACCCAGCCAGAAAACCAAGTGCCCGCGCCAGTCGCGAGCCCAGTGAATCAATGCCTGCACGTGTTCAACCTCTGTTTCACAATACTCAGGGCAGCTTCGGATAAAGGGATTTCCAGAATGTCGGGATGCAAGCTCCCCAGTGGACCCTCAAGAGCCCGTTGCAGATGGAGGCGATCTTCTGCCAGGCTGAGCAAAATCAGGGCAGGCCTTGGTGAGAGCCGCTCCATAATAGCAAACAACGCATCCAGGTTGCTGCGTTGCATGGAGAAATTGTGTTGGTAGTGATAGTCAGCGATTACCAGTTGTGGTGGTGTATTGCGAAGGGATTTCAATGCTTCCCGCAAGCGGTTACAGGCACGGAAAGGGATGCCACTTTGTTGAAGCATGACTCCAATCTGTGCGTCACCTCCCATTTCGGCAAATTGCAACACCCATGTGTCTTGATTTTTCATTTGCGTTATTCTAACACCGGTAATCAACATACACAGATTCCTTCTACAGGGGGCGTAATGAAACAGATCATTCTGGCAGTCTTTATCCTTTTTGCTTTGTACATGGAACAAGTGCATGCTCAGGGACAGCCGCCTGAATTCGATTCCGTCGAAGAGGCCTTGCAAGCATTGGCAGAAAGAACCGGTGATCGTTTACTGGTGCGTGCTGCCATACAACTGGCACGAATTTGTACCAATAGAGGCATTGATCAGACCGACATGGCATTTGGATGTCGCATTCTGAGAGAAGCCCTGTTTTCTGGCAATAATGATGATGCCATCCGCCATCTGGTAAGAGGCATGATGGCGGAAGAAACCACCGCTGTCGGTCGTGATCTTAACTATGGTATTCGAGCGCTGTCCATGCCGCTATTCTCCCGTATGGCTCAGCGAGCTTCAGGCGGGTTGGCCTACCAGTCCAGCAGTGGTGGGCTGGCCATGCGTTACAGCCGCTGGGCCGGTCTGGAGGAAGGTGTCAATACCTTCAGTAATGACCATGGGGTGTTCATGACAGTTAGTTATGCTGACACCCGCAGAGACAGTACGTCACTGGAAACTGGCTTTACCTATGACCGCTTGGCTTTCGTCATGGGCGTGGATCAGCAGATTAGCGACAACCTGCTGCTGGGCATGGCCCTGACCTACCGGAGTGAACAGGGTGCCATGATCAGTGATATTGATCAGGATACTTTTGGCCGTAAAGCAGGCTCGTTGGATCTGACGCAGTCTGGTGTTAGCCTGTATGCCAGCTGGAACCTGGGTTCCAGCTGGCGGTTGGATGCCTTGGTTTCTGCAGCTCTTGATCGCTACTTTCAGTCTCGCTTGATCGAATTTCATGTCCTGCTCGAAGATGGCAGTTTTGCTGATTTTGACGACCGTGCTGAAGCCAATCCGGATGGACGCAGTGACTTGCTGCACTTAGGATTGACACGTGATTGGCAAGTGGGGGCATGGCGATTCAATAGCGGTCTGCAATGGGAATACAGCACAACACGGATTGACAGCTACAGTGAACAGCCGGCCAATATCAATCACCCCATTCCCTATCTGGTACGTGTGGAAAAACGCAGCATTGAGTCCAACGTGTTGCAATGGCAGGCAGGTGTGGATCGGGCATTCAGTCTTTCCAGGGGTGTGCTGGTACCCTTTGCTCAGATCAATCTTTACCATGAGTTTGCCCTGAATGCCGAGCATGTGCGTATGAGTTTTGTGGTGGATCCACTGAATCTGGATCATCAAGTGGTCACTGAGAACCCGGATAGAAATTACGCCACGATTCAGGCTGGAGCCAACTGGGTCATGGCCGGGGATAAGCAATTGTTTCTGAGGTTATCCCATCTGCTGGGTTACGAGCGGGTCAGCGAAACTGTCTATACCCTGGGTGGGCGGATACAGTTCTGAAGCCCCAAAAAACGCTAAAGAAAAATCCGGTTTGGCCGATACAGGGGGCAACGAAAGCGAAATGACTTTCGAAAATAAAGTGCTCACTTGGAGGCCAAGACCATGCCAGTTACTGTCAATACCAACCTGTTTTCCATCAACGCGCAGAAGAACCTTTCGCGTACCCAGGGAGACTTGACCCGGGCCATGCAACGGTTGTCTTCCGGCCTGCGCATCAATATGGCCAAGGATGATGCCGCCGGTCTGGCGGTGGCCACGCGAATGAAGGCACAGGAGCGTGGCCTCACCGTGGCTGAGCGCAACGCCAACGATGGCATCTCCCTGCTGCAGGTGGCGGACAATGCCCTGAGTTCCATGAACCAGGTGATGCAGCGCATGCGTGAGCTGGCTGTACAGTCTGCCAACGGCACCTATTCGGATGGCCCGGGTGGGGACCGGGGGCTGATGGATACCGAATACCAGCAACTGAAAAATGAGCTCGACCGTATCGCCGCCCAGGCGACATTCAACGGCCTGAACATTGTGGGTACGGATGCCGGTACCTTCGTCTACCAGGTGGGTGCCAATGTGGGGGATACGGTTTCGGTTACGTTATCCGACCGTTCCACCACCAGCGCAACCATGGGGAATATCAATACCGTCGCCGCAGCCAATACCGAGATCGCGGCGCTGGATACCGCCCTGGATTCCATCAATACCGAACTGGCAGGCATTGGTGCAGGCGAGAGTCGCCTGAGTAATGTCATTTCCAATCTGCGGGCCATGCAGGAGGCACAGGCCGCAGCATTCAGCCGCATTATGGATGCCGATTTTGCGGCTGAATCCGCCCGGATGACCCGGGCACAAATTCTGCAACAGGCCGGGGTTTCCACGCTGGCGCAGGCCAATACCCAACCGCAGTTGGCCTTGAACCTGTTGCAGTAAA